>CAZBTD010000096.1:3515-13516 GCA_964494815.1 uncultured Ferruginibacter sp.
GATTTTGTTGCTGCATATTCTTTTATCAATGGCAATAACAAACCAGCTTCTTCTGGAATACCAGGGCCAGGCGAAAGAATTATCTTATCGTATTCTTTTACTTTTTCCAAAGCAATCTCATCATTGCGATATACATCAACTTTATCATCAACAATCTTCTCCACCAAATGAACAAGATTGTAAGTGAATGAATCGTAGTTATCAAAAACCAAAATTTTCATATCAGATATTTTGAGCCAATACAATGGCTTGTTTTAATGCGTTTAATTTATTGTTTACCTCTTGCAATTCACTTTCAGGTTTGCTTGCAGATACTATACCTGCGCCTGCCTGGCAAATCAACGTATTGTTCTTCGCTAAAAAAGTTCTTATCATAATGGCATGATTACAACTACCATCAAAACCGATACTGCCAATAGCACCACCGTAATAACTTCTGCCGGTATTTTCATATTCATCTATCAATTGCATGGCTTTAAATTTTGGCGCTCCACTCAATGTACCTGCCGGAAAACTTACTGCCAGCATTTTAAAAGGGTTACTTCCCTCCGGCACTTTTCCTTTAACCTCACTTACCAAATGAATTACATGAGAGTAATAGTTTATTTTTTTGAAATCACTTACAACAACATCACTGCACATACGGCTTAGATCATTTCTTGCCAAATCAACCAGCATCACATGTTCTGCATTTTCCTTTTCATCTTTCTGTAATTGCAACGCCAGCTCTTTATCTGTTTCATCATTACCCGTTCTTTTAAATGTGCCGGCAATGGGATGTACAATTGCAATACCATTATTTATCAGCAACTGGCTTTCTGGTGATGAACCCATCAATTTATAATCACCATAGTCAAAATAAAAAAGATATGGGCTTGGATTAATACTTCTTAATGCCCTGTACACATTAAACTCATCCCCTGTAAATAATTGCTGAAAGCGCCTGCTTAACACGATTTGAAAAACATCTCCTCGATTGCAGCTGGCAATTCCTTTCTTCACCATATCCATGTATTCGTCGTTGGTAAGATTGGAACTCTCTTCGCCAATTGTCTTAAATGGAAAAGCCGGCACATCCCTGCTTTTTATCAGGCTCTCTATCACTGCTAACTCACTCTCTATTCCTGCTGTTTCGTTTTCACAGATATAGAGTTCGTCTTTAAAATGATTTATGATAAGAACGTATTGATAGAGGCGGTAACGCATTAAAGGCAAACCCATTTCTTGTTTCTCATTGTTCGTTGGCTGTTTCTCATTGGCAGAAAGTTTTATTGTATCGAAAAATTGTACTGCATCATAAGTGGTGTAACCAAACAACCCTTGTGCAATACTCACAGGCTTTGCAGCTGGAGTAACTTCAAATTGCTGCATAAAATTCCATAGATGTTGTGGCACTTCGGCTGTATTCTTTATTTCGATTTTTTCTGGCTTTTGAGCAGGAAGTTTGAATTCAATCACCTCTTTCGTTCTTATTTCAATACCTGCAATTGCATTGATACCAATAATGGAGAAGCTGTTTTCACCAGCATGCGAATCGGCGCTCTCAAGCAATATCGTATCTCTGAACCTGTCACGAAGGCGCAGGTAGATGCCTACAGGTGTATGTAAATCTGCCAGCAGTTTTTTAGAAGTAGTTTTTATTTGAATCTTTTTCATTTTGTAAACAGCAATTAAAAAGCCCCGGCACATGTGCCGGGGCTTGAATATTATATAACAAATATAAACAGCATAGCGGCACCTATCAGTAAACTGACTGCCACCACCAACTGTTTGTATTTGTAATTATTATTTTCATTTGCAATACAAATATGCAGAAGAAATATTTATTAAAAAAACTTTTTTCTACATTGTACAAAAATTAAGCATGGATATACTTCAAAAGCAAAATGAAAGCAAAGGAAGTTTTTATGTAGAAGATAAAGGGGAAATGACTGCTGAAATGACTTACTCTATGGCAAGCGAAAAGCTAATGATAATTGACCACACAGAAGTTGCTGACAGTTTGAGAGGCCAGAATGTGGGCTACCAGTTAGTTAAAAAAGCAGCTGAATTTGCAAGAGAAAACCAAATAAAAATCATACCGCTGTGCCCTTTTGCAAAAGCGGTGTTTACGAAAAAGCATGATGAGTTTAAGGATGTATTAAGAAGCTGACTTGACAATTAAAGCTAAAAAAATGAAAATAATTGTATTTGGGGCAACAGGTAACGTTGGTAAAACAATAGTAAAACAAGCATTGTATAATGGGAATAATGTAAAAGCTTTTGGCAGAAATGTTTTTACAGAAGGATTACCGGAAGATGATAAACTAGAGTTAGTACAAGGTGCTTTGTTTGATGAAAGCGAAGTTCTAAAAGCTTTGAAAGGAACCGATGCAGTTATATCTGTTATTGGCGGAGCTACCGACGGTACTGATAAAACAAGAAGCCTGGGCATGAAAAATATAGTAAAACAAATGGAAAAGGCTGGTGTAAAAAGAATTGTTGCAGCAGGAGGAATGGGTGTGCTGAATGGCGCAGATGGAAAAATGATTTTTGAACAGGAGGATTTTCCAGCCCAGTTTTTTGCAGTTTCGATGGAACATAAAAAAGCGCTCGGTTTTTTACAAAGCAGCAATCTCGACTGGACTTTTGTGTGTCCACCAATGATTGAAGAAGGAGAACCAACGGGTATTTTTAAAATCGCAGTCAATCAATTGCCTGAGCCAAACAATTTTAAAATCAGTTCCGGCAACCTTGCATTGTTTATGTTGAAAGAACTGGAGAAAAAAGAATTTGTACAGCAAAAGATTGGCATTTCTTCCTGATTTTTTAACAGCACTTAAACAAACTGTACCTGGTATGGCACATTATTTTCACAATACTGAAAAAAAAATTAATGAGAATTCTATTACTATTTTTTTTTACGAGCGCCAGTTATTTTGTCAAAGCCCAAAAAATTGACAGCATTTTTGTCAACCTGTATACAGACAGCCTTAAAAAAGGAACTTACAATTACATTAATGTGGATGGCCTTCTTTCAAATGGACGCTATCTGCCACTTGATACAACAGATATAATTTTTACTGCCTCTGCCGGGAAGTTTTCCGGTAACAGTCTTTGGGTAGAGCCTGGTTTTGCAGGAGAAAAAATCAGCATCAGTGTTACATTAAAGAAAAAACCAACTACTCACAAGCAGTTTGACATGTACATAAAACAAAACCCCGATGGCCCTTTAAAAACGGAGGAAGAAATACTGGGTGAAATAAAGCAAAAGAAAAATAAAAAGGGATGACGTTATTTTCTATTGCAAGTGCCTGAACAGCTCTATAATAATACCAGCCGAATATCTTCCGGCAACTTTTTCTACAAACACTGGAAAGTCAAGATGTGATGTATCACCGGCATCATCTGAAATAAAACGTATTACCAAAAAAGGGATGTTGTATTCATAACAAACCTGCGCCACAGCTGCTCCTTCCATTTCCACACATAAAATACCAGGCAGTTTTATCAACAACGATTCCCGTTCGCCAGATGATGCAAAAAATTTATCTCCGCTGGCAATATCGCCTTCATATACCCGGGGCTTTAAAATACCAAGTGCATTTAATTCTTTATCACCAGGCAAGCTGTTTACAAAAGTGCTTGCAGTAATTACTGCCCTGTTAAACTGTAGAGGCGGTGTTTCAAAATAAGTTTTTGCAAGCAATGGTATTTCAAACTGCGGCATTAATGGCCTTGCATCCATATCATGCTGAACCAATCTTTTTGCCACGACAATATCCCCGGTACGCAATAAAGGGCTTACAGCACCAGCCACACCTGTAAAAATAAGCTCTGTAATTTGAAATGTTGAAATCAAAACAGATACAGTGGTAGCCGCTGCCACTTTGCCCCAACGGGAAAACACAACCACTGTTTTTATTCCGCTAATGGTTCCTGAATAATAAGTACGCATACCAATTAAATGCTCATGCCTGTTCTGTAAAAGATTTATCACTGCATTTATTTCCTCCGGCATTGCTCCCATTATCCCAATTACACGTTGCTGCATTTCTACGTTTTTGAGCAAATATATCATTTGTGCAGTTGTAGCCTGTTGCTTATCAGTTATTGCAACTGATGATTTTTTACTTTTTATAAATGCCTGTAACTTATACCCGAAAACAATTTGTACAAATGAAGCTAAAAGCGCTTACAATTCTCTTTTTTCTGATTTGCTTGCGACAGGCAAGCTTTGCACAAAACAAAATGACTGGAACATGGAGTGGTATATTTGAATCAACTGTACAGCTGCTCGACCTTGGCCAGCCATCTTTAGTTGTTGAAATTTATGATTTTAAAGACTCTTTATTTAAAGGCATTACTCATCTTTATTATGAGGGCAATCAATACGAGCATTACAAAATGGTGGGCAGGTTTTCTGAAAAGGAATCGGTGATTATTTTTAAAGAATCAGAAACTATCGATGTTGATTTAGGCGGCATAGGCAACTGCCTTGGTACCTACAAGATGCGACTTAACAGGTATGGGAATGAATGGCGCTTAGATGGTTTATGGGAATCAAACATAAACGGCTGCTCTCCTACTACCAGGGTATATCTTTCAAAAAAGATAGAAGAAATAAAAATACCTCCACCGGTAACGGAAAAGAAAAAACAGGTGCAGAAAAATAACAAAGCGGATAGGAACCCTGCCGTTGTAAAACCTTTAAAGGAAAAAACAATTCCTGTTCCTGTTTCTGCTTTACCATCACAAAAAGAAACAGTTGCGATAAAAGCCCCGGCAATTACACCTCCTGTAATATCACAAAGAGAAACCGATGTGCAGTCTTTGATTGAGATAGCGAATGCCGATAAAGATTCAATAAAAGTGGAAGTGTATGATAATGGCGATATTGACGGAGATTCAGTATCTGTATATGAAGAAAACCTGTTGCGTATTAATAAAAAAATGATTACTGCAAAACCAATTACTTTTTATGTAAGCCTTGATAAAAAAACAAACCCTATAGCGCACCTGCGGCTGGTGGCTGAAAGCCTGGGTTCTATTCCCCCTTGCACAGCGCTAATGATTATAACAACTAAATCACGACGATATGAAGTAAGGCTGTCGAGCAATTTCAGCAAAAATGCCACTGTGGAATTTTTTCTGAAAGAATAAAGAAAAGATTGTGGTTGTGAGGTGCCGGATTTATTTCTGATTATCCCTCCACTCATATACCCAACTACTCTGGATCATTTCCAAATGCCCTTCGTTACTTTCTTCAGGCTTGCCTGCAAAATGCGGTATTTCCAATACCCATTTGTGTAAATCAGTAAACCGAATACGGTAAATTTTCCCTTCAGTAAAATCATCGCCAA
Organism: uncultured Ferruginibacter sp.; assembly: GCA_964494815.1. GTDB lineage: Bacteria > Bacteroidota > Bacteroidia > Chitinophagales > Chitinophagaceae > Ferruginibacter. The sequence goes on from CAZBTD010000096.1 coordinate 8,858, forward strand.
AACGTTCGTAAAGCTTTTGGGCAATATCTTCATAATCGTTCCAGTGGATGGGTGGTTCAAAAGTCATACTAATTTGATGATTTGGTAATTTGATGATTTGAAGATTAAAGAACTGTGGCGGTAAAGTAATTTTAAAATCACCACCTCTTCAAATCTCCAAATTAGTTTTATTCTCCTAAAAACTGTGTTTGGTCGGGCAAAGTAACAACAATATTCCCCTGCCCTTTCTGCAATATGCACTGGCAGCCAAGCCTGCTGTTGAGCCGTGGATTTACAGCCCTGTCAATAAAGTCTTCTTCCTTATCACTCAGTTCCTCTACCCAATCCTCGCCCTGCTCAAGATACAGGTGGCATGTGCTGCAGGCACAAACACCACCGCAGTTATGGTGCAGTTCAATGTCGTTTTTTAAAGCTACTTCCAGCAATGATTGCCCTTCCTCTATTCCGGCAAGGGTTACCGGCTCCAGTCCTTTCTGTTCAAACTTATATGTGATTGTGTACATAATGCAAAATTCGGGGTGCAAACCTAATGCAGAATTACCAAATTGGAAAAACTATCCTACGACAGGTTTTTAATCCACATGAAGAGATGCGTTTTAATTTGTATTTAAAATTGAAAACAATTACTTTGGCTAATAAAACATTGATATGAAAAAAACGATATTGCTTACATATATAACTATACAATGCTTTGCAGGGTGCAGTGGCGGCAAAGAAGAGAAAAAAGATTCGCCAGAAGTAAAAAAAGAAAAACCGGCCGAAACAAAAGCAGCACCCACAGAAACCAAGCGGCCACCCATTATCAATATCACTGATACCCTTTCAACAAAACAGGTAATTGTATACATGAAAGACAGTGCCGCCACACCTGAAAGGCTGCAACGAAAAATTGCGGAGATATTAAATATGAAACTGGATGCAGCGATAAAGAAAAACAAACTTAAAACAACTGGCCGCCCAATAGCATGGTACAAATCTTCTAAAGCCCCTTATTTTTTTGAACTTGGCTTACCAGTTGATAAAAAACCGGCAAAAGTACCTTCCAACATTTTTGTACGGGAAACAGGCGTTGATAGTGTAACAGTAGCTCATTTTTACGGCACGTATGATATGCTTCCCCAAGCCTACGAGGCGCTTAGCGATTGGATGAAAGATCACAAAAAGAAATTAGATGGCAAGCCTTATGAAGTATATGTGGATGAACCAACCGAAAAAGATGGCAGCTTTAAAGATCCTTACAAAGTAAGGACAGATGTTATTTTTCCCTGGAAGTAATGAAAAAGTTAAGGGATTAAATAGTTAAGAAATGAAGAATGCATTACTTAATTCTTTCACTTCTTAATGTCTTCATTTTCCTACGGATTCATAATACTATCCGTCATCCTTAAATACAAAGTACGCAGCTTGGGATGTGTGGTAAGCAGGCGCAGGTGTTTATCAAGTGTAATTACATCTTTTCTTTCAGCAGGCCCGGTTTGCATATCACATGGTGAATGTTCTTTCAGCCTGGTGGCCGTTTCTTCAATCAAGGGCTGCAATAACGAAAAGTCGATGTTTTCTTTATTACAATAATCCAGCGCAAGACAGTATAAATGATTGCTAAAATTGCTGGTGAGCACAGCCCCTATGTGTAGCTTTAACCTTTGTTCGTCCTGGGTGTAGCTTACAACCGGGCTTATGCTTCTTGCAAATGCGTTAATTTTTTCTATGCTGTAATCATTAATGGCATCAATCAATAATGGGATAACTATGCTTTCGTCATTATTTTCTTTTCGCAGGCTTTGCAAAGGATAAATAACACCATAATTGCTTGAAACATCTTTTAAGACATCTTTGTTTACAGAACCTGCGGTATGCACCACTATCTTATCGCCAACATTTATTTTTTCTTTTAATTCATTCAAGGCCGCATCAGACATTGCTACTAAAAAAATTTCACCAGTTTTGTCAATCTCGGTTAAATTGTTGCTGGCAGCACAGCCTAGCTCGTCTGCAAGTGCTTTCGCACTGCTCATGCTGCGGTTTACTACCTGTATAATATCATGGCCGGCTTTTTTAATCTTTCTGCCCAAAACTGTAGCAACATTACCTGCACCAATTATAACAACTCTCATATCACTATTTTTGTGTTAATGAAACTAACGAAATTACTGGCACTTAATTACATCCGGCTGAAATTTAGGGTACTTTCCCTCATCTCGGTTCGTAAAACTGCGATGGCTGCCTTTAAGCTGTTCTGTACGCCATTAGAAAAGTCGAAAAAGCAAACCCCGCCCGTATTTAAGTTTGCCGAACCTATTTATGAGCTTTTTAATGGCCATAAATTGAAAGGCTACCGCTGGAACAAAGGCCAGCCTACTAAGATTTTAATATTGCATGGTTTTGCTTCGGCGGCACATAAATTTCACCGCTATGTATTGCCATTAATTGAAAAAGGATACGAAGTAATAGCTTTTGACGCACCTGCACATGGCAGCAGCGGTGGCAATACCATTAATGCCCTGGAATATAAAATGATGATAAAAAAAGTGATGGAAAACCACGGGCCTATTAATGGATTTATTTCTCATTCATTTGGCGGGTTGGCAGTTTCGCTGGTGCTGGAGGAAACACCGCATGATGAAAATACAAAAGTGGTTTTAATTGCCCCTGCTACAGAAACAACCACTGCAATTGATGCTGCATTTAAGCTGCTGGGTATCTCTAATAAAAAAGTAAGAGAAGAATTTAATAAGATAATTTACGAAATGAGCGGACAAAGACCGGAATGGTTTTCGGTGAACAGGGCTGTTACTAACATGAAGGCGAAGGTACTTTGGATACATGATGAATATGATGACACCACTCCATTAACAGATGCATTGAAAACAAAAGATCAGCGGTTGCCTAATGTGGAGTTTGTAGTAACAAGAGGATTGGGACACAGGAGAATTTATAGCGATGAAGATGTAATAAACAGGGTGATTGATTTTTTGTAAAGTGATTTCTCAACAAGGTTGACAACCTTTTTTAAGAACAAGATTTTCCACGAAATATTTTGATTTTTCAATTTTACACTAATATTGCAGCAACAGAGTGCTGGTAACTGAACGCAAAAGTTGAGTAAAGAATCAACCGTACAAGAGTGCGACGCAACGATGCTTCATCAAAGCTTCACCGCCTGTTACAAAGAAAACAATAACCCATTATGGCTAAAAACCTGTTGATAGTAGAAAGCCCTGCAAAGGCAAAAACGATAGAAGGAATTTTAGGAAAAGATTTTGAAGTAAAGAGTTGCTTTGGGCACATTCGTGACCTTGAGAAGAATGATATGGGCATTGATGTGGACAATAATTTTGAACCCCGTTATATAATTTCCCCGGAAAAAACAAAGGTTGTAAATGATTTAAAAGCGCTGGCAAAAAAAAGCGATGAAGTATGGCTGGCATCGGATGAGGACCGTGAAGGAGAAAGCATCAGCTGGCATTTGGCAGAAGTATTGAAATTAAATCCAAAGACAACAAAGCGTATTGTTTTTCATGAAATAACTAAGCCTGCGATAAAAAAGGCTGTTGAAAATCCACGTACCATTAATATGGATTTGGTGAATGCACAGCAGGCACGCCGTGTATTGGACAGGCTGGTGGGTTTTGAACTGAGCCCAGTGCTGTGGAGAAAGATCGGCATGAAAGGTGGCTTAAGTGCAGGCCGTGTACAAAGTGTGGCAGTAAAATTAATTGTGGAGAGGGAAAGGGAGATAAATCAATTTAGTGCAACAAGTAGTTTTAAACTGGAAGCTGCACTGGCTGCAACAGATCTCAATGATAAATCTGTAACTTTTAAAGCAGAAGGTAATAAATATAACAGTGCAGAAGATGCAGAAAAGTTTTTGCAAAGCTGCATAGGGGCAAACTACACAGTAAGTGACATACAAATAAAGCCAGGTAAGCGTACACCTGCAGCACCATTTACCACATCAACATTACAACAGGAAGCAAGCCGTAAGTTGGGTTATGGCGTTGCCAAAACAATGCTGCTTGCACAAAGGCTATATGAAAGTGGACGCATTACTTATATGCGTACAGACAGTGTGAACCTGAGCGATACTGCGATGGATGATATTAAAAACGCTATCACAAAAAATTATGGGCCGGATTATGTGCAGGTACGCAAATACAAAAACAAAAACGAAAGTGCACAGGAAGCCCACGAAGCTATCCGCCCCACTTACATGGAAAATAATTTTGTGGATGATCCTGAAACAGGAAGATTATATGACCTGATATGGAAACGTACCATTGCCTGCCAGATGAGTGATGCAGAGCTGGAAAAAACAATTGCTAAAATAAACATCAGCACAAATAAAGAAGAACTGACTGCAAGCGGTGAAGTGATAAAGTTTGATGGCTTTTTGAAAGTATATATGGAAGGTACGGATGAAGATGAAAGTGAAGAGAATGATGACAGCCGTTTACCAAACTTAACTATTGGTCAAAAATTAGAATTCAAACAAATGGCCGCAACTGAAAGGTTCAGCAGGCCACCGGCAAGATATACTGAAGCGTCTTTAGTAAAAAAATTAGAAGAGCTTGGTATCGGCAGACCGAGTACTTATGCTCCTACTATCTCTACCATTATTAAAAGAACGTATGTAGAGAAAAAAGATAAAGAAGGTGTAAA
>CAZBTD010000097.1:0-12385 GCA_964494815.1 uncultured Ferruginibacter sp.
GAAATATTAAAATCAAAACTTGAAGAAGGCAAACTTGGCGGTGGTGAGAAAAGAATACAAGCTCAACATAAAAAAGGAAAACTTACTGCAAGGGAAAGAATACAATTATTAATGGATGATGGTTCCTTTGAAGAAATTGGTGCATTGGTAACACACCGTACCAAAGATTTTGGAATGGAGGAACAACAGTTTTATGGCGATGGTGTGATAACAGGATATGGCACAGTGAATGGAAGATTGGTATATGCTTTTGCTCAAGACTTTACAGTGTTTGGCGGTGCGTTGTCTGAAACACATGCGGAGAAGATCTGCAAAATAATGGACATGGCGATGAAGACCGGAGCGCCAATGATTGGGTTGAACGATTCCGGCGGTGCAAGGATACAGGAGGGAGTGCGTTCACTCGGCGGCTATGCAGATATTTTCTATCGTAATGTACAATCGTCAGGAGTGATACCGCAAATATCTGCCATCATGGGGCCATGTGCAGGTGGCGCTGTGTATTCACCAGCAATAACTGATTTTACCATCATGGTGGAAAATACAAGTTATATGTTTGTAACAGGGCCCAACGTAGTGAAGACTGTTACAAATGAGGAAGTAAGTTCAGAAGAATTGGGTGGAGCTTCTGCACATGCAACAAAATCCGGCGTTACACATTTAACGGCAGCAAACGATATGGACTGCATTGCACAGGTAAAAAAATTGCTAAGCTATATGCCGCAGAATTGTGAAGATGTGCTGCCAAAACTTTCATACACATTTACTGACGAAGTAAGGGAAGTGCTTGAAACAATAGTGCCCGAAAGTGCCAACCAGCCTTACGACATGCGTTCTGTTATCAACGGCATTTGCGATGAAGAAAGTTTTTTTGAGTTGCATAAAGATTATGCAGCCAATATTGTTGTTGGCTTTGCAAGGCTTGCAGGAAGAAGCATAGGTATTGTTGCTAACCAACCCATGAGCCTTGCCGGGGTACTGGATATTGACAGCTCAAAAAAGGGAGCAAGATTCACAAGATTTTGCGATTGTTTTAATATTCCTTTATTGGTATTGGTGGATGTGCCTGGCTTTTTACCCGGCACCGACCAGGAATGGAATGGCATCATTACCAATGGGGCAAAATTATTATATGCATTAAGTGAAGCCACTGTGCCACGCTGTACCGTTATTACACGGAAAGCTTATGGTGGTGCTTATGACGTGATGAACAGCAAGCACATTGGCGCTGATATGAACTTTGCATGGCCTTCAGCAGAAATAGCAGTAATGGGTGCAAAAGGTGCCAGTGAAATTATTTTTAAAAGTGAAATTGCAGCAGCAAAAGACCCGGCAAAAAAATTATTAGAGAAAGAAGCAGAATACGCCGCATTATTTGCTAACCCATACACAGCAGCTGAAAGAGGTTTTATTGATGAAGTGATAGAGCCAAAAGAAACAAGGCGAAAACTTATTAAAGCCTTCGCCATGCTGGAAAATAAAGTTGCCAAACGGCCGAGGAAAAAACACGGTAATATTCCGTTGTAAAAAATCAGAAGCTCATCCTGATTTGCTTGTCGCTTGTTGCAACATAAATAATAGCAGCGATAAGAATAACGAATATCAATCCAATCAATATATTGAATTCCTTCTCAAGCGTCTGTTCATCTCTTTCTTCATCAGATAATTCAGGATCGTGTTTTACTATCATACCTTTTTCATGATGAGGGAGCAGTTCTGCAATTAACAACATAATAAGCAAAGCAATTGCACCCACTGCCAGCCATGGAACGCCTTTAAAAGTAGGACCGATTGGGTTTATTAAAAGCCCAAGCCCGGCGGTAAAAGCAAAGATGATAGCAAAGAAGTATAGTATGCCATTGAATGGGCCCGGCGCCCTTCTTTTTAAGACAAAAGTTAGTATTAATGCAAAACTTACACTACATACAAAAGCAAAGGAAAGATGGATAAGCATGTTAGCAGGTTTTAGTTGGTTTAAAAAAGTAATAACTATTTGTAAGATAATAAATAAAAATATATTACCAAACAAACTTAGTGCTTAGCCAGCCTGTTTGTTTTTTAATGAAGTATATTGCAGTGACACCATTTTATCCCTTTTCTTATTTAACTAATGAAATTTTATTTCGGATTTTTTATCACCAGTTTCTTTTTGTGCAGTTGTGGCGCATTTGTAAGCAAAGAAGATATTGTAACTGCCGTTACGGGCAAAGAAAAACTACGGGAAGATATTTACCTGCTGAAAAGAATAGTACAGAAAGCACACGCCGGCGCTTATACATACAACAGCCCTGCTCAAATTGAATTCCTGTTCGACAGTATCTACAACAGTATTGATGTTTCAATGACGATAAAGGATTTTTACAATAAAGTTGATTACGCAATTGACAGGCTAGGCTGCATTCATTCATCTGCGGCTTTACCAGGTGTATATTATGACAGCATTAGTGACAGGGCTTTATTTTTCCCCATACCTATGATTGTAATTAATGACAGGGTGTATGTAAATTCCAAAGCATATACAGTGCCGCTTGGCAGCGAAGTAGTGGCAATAAATGATGAACCCATACTTAACCTGGTAAAAAAATTAAGTGTGTATAAGCATACAGACGGATACAGCAATCCGATAAGAAACAGTGCAGTGGATGACGATTTTGCTATTAATTATTACCTGGCATACGGCCCTTATAAAAAATTTGCATTGCAGTATTATGATACCGCTTCAAAAAAATTACAGCAAACAAATGTAACAGCTGAAACACTAAAGGATATCAACGATAATATGTATAGCGATACCTGGTATTTTTTTCCTACGGATGCACCATATGATTTTGAAGTACTGGATGATAAGAGTACAGCAGTATTAACAGTACGAAGTTTTAGTTTTAAAACCTATGCCACCTCTACTGCATTCAGTCATTTTTTGGAAAACAGTTTCAGGATTATTTATCAGAATAATATTCAAAATCTTATTATCGACTGCCGTAGCAATGGCGGAGGGCAATATTCCAATACTTATCCATTGCTTTGTTACCTGCTTAATTCTTCAATAAAGGAATACGACAGTTCAACCAGGCGCTTTGAAAAACTTCCATATCCAGAATTGCTGGCGGCTGAAGATACATCAAGAATAAGCGATGAGGATACAACCTGGAAAGTATTTACAAAACAAAACAATGATTTATATACAGAAAATGATGACCAGGTAACATTGTGGGAACCTTCGAATATTGCTTTTAAGGGAAAGTTGTTTGTGATTACCAATGCATATGTGGCATCAGCCGCATCAAACTTTGTTTCTATTTTAAAAGAACAAACCAATGCGTACATTGTAGGTGATGAAACTGCAGGCAACAGTGTTGTGCATAATGCTTATACATTTACTTACGAGTTGCCCAATACACATATAAAAGTTACCATCCCCACAAGAAAATATTACCAACCTGTAAAGGAAACGCTACATGGAAGAGGAGTGACGCCTCATAAACAAATGACTTACACTATTGATGATGTAATAAACAATACAGACAGGCCACTTAATTATATACTTGATTCGCTGATACGAAAAAAATAATGCAAATGATTGCAGTTGATAAACAGTTTTCATATCTTCTTGTCACAAATACCCATTTTTTTCTAAACTGGGTAGTGCAGCGTTTTTGTAAACAATAGATATTTGCACACCAGGCAAAACACAAACAATAAAAAATTATAACAATGGGAACAGCAGCTAAAACTGTAATTACTGTAGAGAGCTTTGTAAACGCTCCTGTACAAAAAGTGTGGAGCTATTGGACAAATCCCGAGCATATAACCAAGTGGAACAATGCCAGCGACGACTGGCATACACCCTGGGCAAAAAATGATCTCCGGGCAGGGGGCAGTTTTTCAAACCGTATGGAAGCTAAGGATGGTAGCTTTGGGTTTGAATTTAGTGGTGTATATGATGCCATTACCGAAAACGAATACATAGAATATACAATGGGTGATGGAAGAAAAGCTAAAGTGTTTTTTCAAACACAGGGCAATGCAACTAAGGTAACAGAGAGTTTTGATGCAGAAAATACCAACTCAATAGAAATGCAAAGAGGTGGTTGGCAGGCTATACTGGATAATTTTAAAAAATATACGGAGGCAAATTAATTTATTTCAATATGTTGCTTGTTGAAAGATTACTCATCACCACCATATTTTTTGCGATGGGTGTACATTTTTTTTGCCTTAGCCACTAATTGTAAAAATTCCTTTCCCTCGTAGCTGTTGCGGTTAAAACAGGAGGCCGCCAGTTTCTGCAGGCTTCGCCAGCTTATCATTTTTGAAAACTCGTTATCCTTAAGTTTTATCCCAAACATTACAACCGATGCAGCCTTGCATATATTTTCGTCGGCATCTTTTATCAGTACTGCATTATTATTGCAGGTAAATTTTGTCACTAGCTCTGATGTTTGCATCGGCTGCCGGTAATGCACTTGCAGCATTGCCTGCCAACTTTCAGCAGCTGTACTATTTGGTTCCACTTCAAATACAGCCATTAGTGAATGGCCGCTACCAATTTCCCCACCTTTAAGTTTAATGATGCTGTCAGCAATCGCCCTGCTGTCATTTTCGTACCCAAGCAGCCGATAACTTTTTATTTCAAGAGGATTAAAGTTGACAGATATATAAACATTATCAGCCACCGTAAAAAGTGTTTTTGTCAAATCAGTCACCAGCACTCTTTCTGCTTCCTGTTCATTATCTATGTAGGCAAAATTACCGTTACTTTTTTGTGCTACCAGGTACAGCCTTGAGTCTTTGTAATTGCCGCTGCCCACACCAAGACAGGAAAGATAAATACCGCTTTGCTTTTCCTGTTGTATCAAAGCCATCAATTCTTTTTCAGTACTCATGCCCACATTAAAATCGCCATCGGCAGCAAGTATGATACGGTTGTTACCACCTTTAATAAATCTTTTTCGTGCCAGTTTAAAAGCAGCCCTTATGCCTGCTTCGCCGGGAGTATTGCCATCGGCAGTTATTCCTTCAATGGCGTTGGCAATAATTGTTTTATTATTACCTGGTACGCCTTCAAGCAATATTTGTATTGATTCACCAAAAGTAACTACGCTAACGGTGTCAATTGGCCGCAAGTTTTGCAGCATTTTCACAAAGCCTTTTTTTATTAGCGGAAGTTTGTTCGGCATATCCATCGAGCCAGACACATCCAGTAAAAAAACAAGGTTGCCCGGCGGTATCGCAGCCATATTTATTCTTTTGGCGCTCACATTGATAAACATCAGTTGTGTTTCTTTATTCCATGGGCAACTGGTACGCCACGATGAACAACGGAAAACACTATCAGCCGAAGGTTGTGTATAGCTGAAATTAAAATAATTGAGCATTTCTTCAATACGTACTGCATAAGGGGGCAGCAGGTATTCCATTTCATTAATAAGCCTGCGTATGTTACTATAAGATGCCCGGTTGATGTTTGCAGAAAAAGCAATGCCAGGTGCTGATACAGTTGACTGAAAATTGTATTCAACTGTATGATTATAACTTTCGTTTTTAATAGTGCGGCCACTGTTGCTGTTTTCAATATTTTGGATGACGGCAGATGCATTGTCATTAATAAAAATTACAGAAGAGGGCAGCGGTTTTAAAATTACTCTTGCATATTCATCTGCTTTTGCCAACAGGCTTAGTGTATCAAATCCATCACATGAAAACAGCAAGGTATCCTGCTGTAGTTGAGATGAAAAACCAAAGTTGCCATACGTATCTGTTTTGTACACTAGCTTATTGGCAACAGCAGTAATCTTTACTGATGACAACCGCTGCCCCCGTGCCGTCATTACCTGTCCTCTAAACCATCCCTGGCAAAAAACACTGGTGCAGCAAAAAAGAAAACATGATATGAGTAAGCAATTTTTCATTTGCAGGTTTATCATTGAACCATACGCAACAATACAAAGGCTGTAAATCCTACCATTAAATGTACTTTTTTTTAGCCGTATATAAAAGCACAGAACAATAACACTTTGTGCAACGGCAAATTTTTCTTTCGCCTATGTCTGGCCAATTCTGCAAACCAGTTCAATATTTATTTAGCCAGAATAGGTAACATTGCACCATGCCTAAGTTGTTCAGGGTTTTCTTTTGGGGTATGCTTATTAGTTTTTTGGGTTGCCTTCCGCTGGGTACACTCAACATTACTGCCATGCAAATAGGTTTGCAGGAAAGTATAAAAGATGCTTTGCTGTTTTCAATAGGCTGCCTGATGGTAGAAATGGTATATGTTCGTATTTCGCTGGTAGGCATTGCATGGATACGCAAACAGGTAAAGCTGATGCGTATTATGGAATGGCTTACGCTTGCTATCATAATCGCACTGGCTGTTGGCAGTTTTATGGCAGCAGTAAGAACAGGTGTCAATCAAAAAAACGAAGTGCTCAATAATACTTTGCCAAGGTTTGTTTTGGGCTTGTTCATGAGCTCTATCAGCCCTACACAAATTCCTTTTTGGTTTGGATGGAGTACAGTGCTTTTTCAAAAAGGAACATTGCAGCCTGTAAAGGCACAATACAATGCATATATTGTTGGAATCGGGCTTGGCACTATGCTGGGTAATTGCGTTTTTATTTTTGGAGGAAGGTTTCTTGTGCAAAATATAGCCAACAGCCAGGCTTATCTCAATTGGATTATCGGCGGTATTTTCACCATCACCGCAGTCATACAATTAGTAAAAATGATTTTGCACAAAGATGGAGTGAGTAAACTGGATGAAGAGCCTTAGTCTCCTTTCCCTGTTTTCTTTACTCCAGCAAATAACCTGCATGACTTTACAAATTGTAAGAGCAGCCAATTGTATTTTAATTGCCATCATCATTGCAAGCGGTCGTTACTATTGCCTTTGGTATATTGCTTTCATGCACCTGTCGGTAGAAGTATTAAACAGGCAACGCATTTACCTGTTGCATGCTTTTAAAATTTACAACTGTATTTTCTGGTTGTATGAGTTGGTATTAGCTGAGCGGCTTTTTAAGCATTCTGTTTCCGAAATATTTGAATGGCTGCTCAACTGTGCAGAGCATTTGGGTTTTGGCATTATCATTTGCCTTAAAATATATATTTATACAGCAGTATTTTTAAAACCCAATGTATTGTCCAGGCAACACAGGGCATTAGTTGCTGTAGTTCTTTTTAACCTTGTTGGTGTGCTCAATGAAATATTTCAAAATCACCTTTGCCATCGTTCATTGTTTATCTTTATCATCGACAGTATAAAAGATATACAAATGAATTTAATTGGTTCGGTAATTTTTTTCTTACTGGTGTTGATAAGAACAAAAAGACTTCGGCAAACCGCTGCTGTTTAACTCAATTGACTTTCTTTTCAGTAAACACATAATTTTTTCTTTTTACCGCTCAGCAATCTCATGTATTCATCTGCGCCAATCCACTAATTTTGTACCTTCATGAAACAGCTTGCTTCACTCAATCATTTTTTCTGGAAACATAAATACCGCTTCTTTCTGGGGATTGTATTTGTGATACTCACCAACTACTTCAGGATACTGGTGCCGCAAATAACAGGCTATGTGGTAAATACGGTAGTTGGAAAATCTACTGGTCAGCACCGGCAAAATGATATTCTCGTCGAGCAAATTATTGGTTGGCTCCAAAGCCAGGGTACTGGTGGTAAAATACTCTGGTGCGGTATCAGCCTGTTAATATTGGCGCTTATCAGTGGTTTCTTTATGTTCATGATGCGGCAAACAATTATTGTAATGAGCCGCCTCATTGAGTATGATCAAAAAAACCAGGTATTTACCCATTACCAGCAACTTGATACTAATTTTTACAAAACACACAGCACCGGTGATTTAATGAACCGCATATCTGAAGATGTGAGCCGTGTAAGAATGTACACCGGGCCAGCCATTATGTATTTTATCAACCTGGCAGCGGTACTGGGCTTTAGTATTTTCTTTATGTATAAAGCAAGCCCTAAACTTACGCTTGTTGCATTATCACCTTTACCATTGCTTGCCATCACTATTTATTTTGTAAACAATATCATTGATAAAAAAAGCGAACGCATACAAGCATTGCTGAGCCAGCTTACCACCAATGCACAGGAATCGTACAGCGGCATACGGGTTATCAAATCATTTGTACAGGAAAAAGCCATGCTTGGGTTCTTTACCAGCAACAGTACAGAATACAAAAAGAATGCATTGGGCCTTGCCAAAACAGAAGCTATTTATTTTCCAGCCATGGCGTTGCTTATTGGCATTAGCACTTTGCTTACAATAATGGTGGGTGCACTGGATGTGGTGGCGGGCAAAGCTGATATCGGGCTTATTGCAGAGTTTGTGATGTATATCCAAATGATGACCTTTCCGGTAAGTGCCATTGGCTGGACGGCCAGCATGACACAGCGGGCTGCAGCCTCTCAAAAGCGTATCAATGAATTTTTACAAACCCAGCCATCAATAATAAATCCACGGGATGCTGTAAAGCCATCTTTAAATGATGCCATTGAATTTAAAGACGTAAATTTTACTTATCCGCACACAGGCATACAGGCTTTAAAAAATTTCTCTCTACAAATAAATAAAGGAGAAAAAATTGCTATTGTTGGAAAAACAGGTGCCGGCAAATCAACCATTGCACAGCTGCTCCTGCGAACGTATGATCCCCAACAGGGCTCAATTACTTATGGCAACACTGCCCTTACTTCAATTGATACAAATTATTTGCGAACAGCAATAAGCTATGTGCCACAGGATGTTTTTCTTTTTAGCGATACTGTTTACAACAACATAGCATTTGGTGCCCCGTTGGCTTCAAAAGAGCAAATAATAAAGGCAGCTTCAAACGCTGTTGTTGATAAAGAAATAAATGGTTTTGCCAATGGCTACGATACAATGATAGGGGAAAGGGGGGTAACACTCAGTGGTGGTCAAAAACAGCGTATCTCTATTGCAAGGGCATTAGTTAAAAATCCATCGGTTATTATTTTTGATGACTGCCTAAGTGCGGTAGATGCCAAAACCGAAAAAGAAATACTTGGGAATCTCAATACTTACTTACAGGATAAAACAGCCGTTATCATCACCCACCGCATATTCTCTCTTTTATCATTCGACAAAATTGTAGTACTTGAGGCTGGCGCCATTGCCGAGCAGGGCACTCACCAGCAACTGCTGCAGTTGAATGGTTACTATGCTGCCATGTACAACCGCCAGCAGCAGCAGGAAAAAGACATCTATGATAATGGTGAAGAAAGAGCCTGACACTTATGGTGTGTTTATCTAAAATATAAGGCCGTTGCTATCAATGTAAACAAGTTGTCCCCAACCTGTTTTGAACATATTTGAAAAAGCGCCGTTTTTTTTGCCATTTCAAAAACAAGGCTATCTTTGTCACCGTTAAAAAACTAATTAAGTAACCAACTAAATTCAAAACTTAAAACTGTGGCGTACGAGAACAACGACAAAAAAATGGAAAGCGTTTATAGTAAACGCATCAGGGCCGGTAAAAGAAGGACTTACTTTTTTGATGTAAGGGAAACCCGTGGCAATGATTATTACTTAACTATCACTGAAAGCCGCAAGCGCTTTGATTCTGACGGGTATGACAGGCATAAAATATTTCTGTACAAAGAAGATTTCAACAAATTCATTAAAGGGCTTACCGATGCTGTTGACTATGTAAAAACGGAATTGATGCCCGACTTTGATTTTGATGCCTTTAACCATGATACGCCTTACGAAGGTGAAGGTGCAGAGGGTGCTGCTGCAGCAGAAAACACAACTCCTGCCGTGGCTGCTGAGCCAGTGGCCGAAGCAAAACCTGCTGAAATTGTAAGCGATGCCACTGCATCAGACAATGGCAGCAGCGTGGAAGTGGACAAATGGTAAAATAACCTATTTATATAAAACCCCGGTATCAGTTGCCGGGGTTTTTGTTTTTGGGTAGTGTATCAAATTATCTGGGTTTGTGTGTGAACCAAGGCGAAGAACAAATATCAAGCTGGCATTTTCATTGTTCAATAAAGAATAAAAAGATGAAAGCTGTCTGTAGTTTGTACATTATGTTGCCTGTAAATTTTTTAATAGAAGCCCGGGAGATGTATATTAAGAAGGGCTGCAAAAATGCAACCCTTCCGTGTTTTTATAATGGTTAGTGATAAACTTTTATTACAGCCTGTGTGCAAGTTGTTTACTTATAAAGTCTGACAGGCGGTATTGCGAAAGTGTTTCGTCTGATAATTGAGATGCACCATTTATTAACTGCAGGCAATTGCTGCTGCCGCAGTTGCATACAAAAGGCTGGTTCATTTCCCACTCTGTACTGGGATAAAAGAAACGCAACTCTTCTCCTGGTTCAATATCTTTCAACACCACCACCTGCATGGCTGTTGTATCAAAGAATACATTTGGATTGCAGGAATGATTGATGTACTGTAAAAATTGCGGCTTTAATAAAATATGTTTATTGTGGCCTACCTGCACAGTGAGATAAGTAGGAGAAGCCAGTAATTCCGCCGCCGCAAAATCAGAAATAACATCTCCGGGATTTAATTTTACAATGGCATGAAGGGATTGTTGCTCTGTGTTGTTATTAAGCCAAACTTCTGCAACGGAATGCTGGCTTACAACTGTACAGTCGGGTGCAACAGCGGTGGTTTTTCTCATAATGAATTTAATTGGTTATAAAATCATTTATTAAATAAAAATAGGAACACAATCAATTATAAAAAGGCAACTTTATAAATAGTGGATTAATTGATGTTTTATGTGGATAAGGGTAATTATTGCAAATAAAAAAGCAGCATTAATTAAATGCTGCTTTTATAAAATTACTTTAACTTATGTTACCAGATATTTACTCTTAAACTATCCACCCGGTACATTTTATCTCCCGGCTTTATACCAAAGGCTTCATAAAACTCTGGTACGTTTACCACCGGGCCATTCACTCTTTCTTTAGCAGGCGAATGCACATCTGTCATTACCTGGTTCGACAAACGTTCTTTTCTTGACTGCGACATCCAGCTATAAGCATAGCCAAGAAAGTAGCGCTGCATAGGAGTGAGGCCGGCTATTTTTTCATTCTTCTTATAGGATGCTGTTTTTTTAAAAGCATCAATGCCCAGTAATACACCGCCAAGGTCTGCAATGTTTTCTCCCTGTGTGGCTTCTCCATTTACATGCAATGTATCCACCGGCACAAATTCATTAAACTGCTGAATAATTCCTTTCGCTCTTTTATTAAATGCTTCGCCATCGGTCTTTGTCCACCAGTCTGTAAGGTTTCCTTTTGCATCATATTGTCGTCCCTGGTCATCAAAGCCATGAGTTATTTCGTGACCAATGGTGCTTGCAGCTGCATAGCCATACACAAAAGCATCATCAATCTCTTCATCCTTCATACCCGGTACAGAGAACATCCCTGCAGGCAGTACTATTTCATTGTTGCTTGGGTTGTAATAAGCATTATAGGTTTGTGGTGTCATTTCCCATTCGGTTCTGTCAACAGGTTTGCCGAGTTTGTTATTATAACGGTTTGTCCACCATTCGTTTGCCCTTTGCATGTTTAATACAAACGAGCCTTTATCAATTTTTAAGGCGCTAAAGTCTTTCCATGTATCAGGATATCCAACTTTCTTTGTGATAGCAGCCAGCTTTGCATAAGCTTTTTGCTTGGTGCTGTCGCTCATCCAGGTAAGTTTGGCAATTCTTTCTTTGTAAGCATCCCGAATGGCCTCCACCAAATCGCTGTAGCGTTTTTTTGCTGTTTCATTAAAATATTCTTTTACAAATAACTGGCCCAGCGCTTCACCCATGGCATCTTCCTCTGCATCCAAAGTTCTTTTCCATCTTGGGCGCTGTTTGGTGGCGCCGGTCAATGCTTTGCGGTAAGTAAAATAATTATCAAACGTGGTTTTATCTAAATAGCCAGCATAGCTTTGAATGGTATGCGTAAGCAAATAGTTTTTCCAATCGTCTAATGGCGTTGCTTTTATTTCTTTGCTGAGTGCTGTGTAAAATTCAGGCTGCCCTACTATTACTGAATCCAGTTTATTAATGCCATAGTTTTTTATAAACTCAGCCCAATTAATACCTGCTGAAATTTTAGATAGCCCTGCAATGTCCATCTTATTATAGTTCTTATACGGGTCACGCAGGTCGGCCAGTTTGCGGCTGGCTTTGGCTAATTTTTCTTCCAGCTTATACACAGCATCTGCATTTTTTTGTGCAGTGGCTTCATCATTGCCAAGCTGTTTAAAATTCTTGAGTAAATATCCTTTATAGGCAGCCCTTACTTTCAGTGTACGTTCATCGGTATTAAAATAATACTCCCTGTTGGGCATACCCAATCCACCCTGCGTTAAAAT
>CAZBTD010000097.1:12395-13113 GCA_964494815.1 uncultured Ferruginibacter sp.
ACGAACCAAAGCAATGAGGAAATGGATAGACTTAAAGACTTATTTAGCCCTACTGTTTTCAATTTTACATTTTCGGTTATTTGCTCTGCCGATGAAAACATGAAAGATAAAGGATATAGAGAACTCAATAAAATAAATGCCATCACTTCGCTGTTTTTATCATCTTGTGCCACGTATTCACCAAATAAGCAGCCAACACCTTTTCGTTTTAAATCTGCCACCACTGTCATTAATCCATTGGCATCTTGTATAGCTTTTATTTTATCAAAATCTGTTTGCAATGAACTAAGGCCGGCTTTATCTAATGCAGCCGAATCCATAGCGCTTTGCCAGAAGTCTGCAATTTTTTGTGTTACCGTGCCATCAGCTGCTTTGGCTGCCACGGCATCTTCGTTTATCTTTCTCAGGCGGCCGTAGTTTTCTTCCATTACCAGGTTGCCAATACCCCAGCCACTTTCGCTGGCAGGTATCGGTGTTTTTTTAATCCAGCCGCCATTGGCGTACATAAAAAAATCATCGCCTGGCTTTACGGTACTGTCAATGTTAGAAGCAAGGATATCAGGTTTGGCTTCGGTTTGTGAAGTGTTACTATTGCAGGAATACAATCCGCAGCAGATAATAGCAAGTGCAAGTATTGGTTTCATTACAAATTATTTTATGGCTAAATGTAGGGAAGGAAATTGGGATAGAAGTGGGAAAATGATAAATGGCAGAAATG
>CAZBTD010000098.1:0-12922 GCA_964494815.1 uncultured Ferruginibacter sp.
CGCCAAATATTTGCACACCCACGGGTTTTTCGTAGTCAAACACATCCAGCTTCTGGCGGCTCTTAATAGCATCTCTTATCAATCCTTCGGAAGAAATAAATTCGGTGTACATCAGGTCGGCGCCTTTGTCTTTACATACGGCACGAAAAGGCGGGTCACTCACATCTTCCATGGGTGCCAGTAATAAAGGAAACTCCGGTAGTTGTATGTTGCCGATTGAGGGCATGAAACGCTTTTTATTATTAGCTTTTTTCTGTCTTAGTACTCAGTACTTAGCACTAAATACTGAGAAGGCTGTAAATTTACGCCTTTATACGCAACTGGTATGGCGCACTTCGCTACTAAACGATACTCTTACTGGGGACAGCTTGGCATATTAACGGCTTTTGCAGGCGGGGGCATGATAATAGGAGGGTTTGCACAACTGATTCCTTTTATTGGTAAGATTGATATATCGGCTTTGTTTGATGGTACCTTTCTTGATAAAATGAATAAGCTGATGCTGCCGGAGAACAGTGCCATGTTCAGGTGGGCGCAGGTAATAGGCACTGTGATGTTGTTTTTTGTTCCTGTTGTATTATATACAAGGGTGTGCCATGTAAAAACAGCCCTGCACCTTGGGTTTACCAAAAACTTTACCTGGCTGCAGGCAGCGCTGGCAATGGCCATTATGCTGGTGAGCCTGCCGGCTGCCGGTGCATTGCAGGAGCTTACAAAAATGCTGCCCTGGAGCAAGGCAATTGTGGCGGAATTTAACAGGGCAGAGGCCGACTACATAAAGCAGGTGGCAGTAATGGCAAGGATGAATGATTTTACTGACTACCTTATTTCGCTGGTAGTGATGGCAGTGCTACCCGGCATAGTGGAGGAAGTGCTGTTCAGGGGTGGGTTTCAAAACCTGCTGACCCGGTGGCTTAAGCAGCCGGTGCTGGCTGTTATCATTGCCTCTGTAATTTTTAGTGCGGTGCATTTTTCTTATCTCGGTTTTCTCACCCGTTTTTTGCTGGGTTTTGTGTTGGGGTGGATATATTACCGCACTGGTAATTTGTGGCTTTGTATCATTGGGCACTTTTTTAATAATGCCATTACGGTTACTGCTATTTATCTTTCCAGTAAGCCGGGTGAGCAGCTTACCACCGCCAAGATGGATGACAACCTTCCTTTGTGGACGGGGCTTATATCTATTGTTGCCCTGGTGGCATTGTTGAGGGTGTTTGAAAAAGCAAGTGAAAAAAATATAGATCGCCCCGGCCAGGAAGTGATGATACCGGGTTATAATAATTCCCCTTTTGATAATGACATCGCTTTTCAGCAAAATACTAACCAGCAATAATATTCTCCATGGCGCTAAATAAAGAAGTATTTAAAACCCGGTCGCTTACTGCAGTGGTGTTTGTGATAGTGATGCTGCTGGGGCTGTTCTGGAGTTTTTGGAGTTTTGCAGTGTTGTTTGCTGTTATACATTTTGGGGCATGGTATGAGTTTGTAAAGCTGATGAAGAAAATACATGGGCCAAAATATTTGCCTTATTGTTTACTTGGGTTGATATATATAACAATGCCCGTGCTCATGTTGATTGGTATGGGCTTTAGTATAAATGCTTCCGGCATGCCTGGAGGTAAACCTCACTTTGCATTGCCGGCCTTTGTGGTTGCAACTTTTTCAACACTTATTCCCTGCATAATTATCTTTTCCATCTGGATAAATGACACGATGGCTTATGTGGTTGGCTCATTGATTGGTAAAACACCGTTCTCCAAAATTTCTCCTAAAAAAACATGGGAAGGCACCGCCGGAGGCGCCATACTTTGTGTGGCAGTGATGGTTTTGTTTATATATTTTATCCCGGCTGCAAAAGCTGTTCTCAGCACATGGGATGTGGCTGCTATTGCCGCTATCTGCGCCATCTTTGGCACCGCTGGTGATTTGCTGGAAAGCAAAATAAAACGCCTGGCTGGTGTAAAAGACAGCGGCAGTTTTATGCCCGGGCATGGTGGCTTTTTAGACCGGTTCGATTCTCTTTTGGTTGCCACGCCGTTTGTATGGCTGTATGTGTGGCTGTTTGTTTAAGAACAGCAGCAACTGCCCATTATTGCTTATTACTTTTGACTTACAACTTATTACTTACAACTTATTACTTACAACTTATTACTTACTACTTATTACCTTATTTTTGCCCCCTAAAACTGCTTCATGACCATTCACCGGGAAGGATATAAATCGATTGCTATTGGCACTATTATTTTTGTTGCACTCAACCTTATCAGTTTTTCTTTTTTAAGCCCTGTATCCCCTGTATTTGGCTGGGCTTTTTTCTTCCTTACATTATTTGTGTTGTTGTTTTTGATTTCATTTTTCAGGATACCCAACCGCAAGCTTACTATTAGTAACGGACAGGTGATAGCCCCGGCAGATGGCAAAGTGGTGGTGATAGAAGAAGCAGTGGATGATGAGTATTTTAAAACCAAACGCCTGCAGGTGTCTATATTTATGAGCCCTGCCAATGTACATGTAAACCGAAACCCTATCAGCGGTGAGGTGGTGTACAACCAGTATCACAAGGGAAAATACTTAGTGGCATGGCACCCTAAATCATCTACCGAAAATGAAAGGCACAGCGTGGTGATAAGAAAAGACAACGTGGAGATATTGGTAAAGCAAATAGCGGGGGCGTTGGCAAAGCGTATTGTAAATTATCTTGAAGTGGGCGATAAAGTGGAGCAAACAGACGAAATGGGCTTTATAAAATTTGGCAGCCGGGTAGATTTGTTACTACCTGTGGGTACCAGGGTAAATGTGGAGCTTAACCAGGCAGTGCAGGGTGGGGTTACGGTGATTGCGACTTTATGATAAAGGTCATGCGCCACTCATGGAATTTTAACAGCTGTGGTTTGGCTGCAAGCAATGAACAGCCTATTTTTACGTTGATTAACAAAACAAAAAATACACAATGAAAAAGTTTTTATTATTTGCACTTGCCGGCCTGATGATTACAGGTGTAACGTTTGCTGACAACGGAAAAGGAAAGAAATGCAAGAAGTCATCTTCATGCTGTAAAAAAAGCAGTAAAAAATGCTGCAAAAAAGAAAGTAAAGAAAAAGAGAAAGAAGAAACAACAACTAAAATGTAATTAGCTTTCAGATTTATTTATGTCCCCTTCACTTGCTGGAGGGGATTTTTGTTTTTCAACCTCAAAGTTCACTGAGTTAAAAACACAAAGGGCACAAAGTTTTTCTTTGTGCCCTTTGTGCAACTTCTTTGTGTGCCTTGTGGTTAAAACTAAAAAATGTTCTTTAATTCTTTTAAACTGGTAACAGTAAAAGTAGGCTTCATAGTGGTGGATATATGAATGTGGTTGATAAAAATGTTATCCATGCCTACATTCATTGCACCTTGTATGTCAGCTTCCAGGTTATCCCCCAGCATAATGCTGTGGTGCAGCGCTGCCCCGGCTTTGTTAAGTGCATAATGAAAAATTTCTTTCTGCGGCTTCACACTGTTGCTGCATTCGGAAGTAACCACCTGGTTAAAGTAAATATCAAGGCCGCTGTTGTTCAGCTTGGTATGCTGTGTTTTTTCAAAGCCATTGGTAATAAGGTGCAGTTCGTAGTTCTTTTCCTTTAAGTAGTCAAGCACTTCTGTAGTGTGAGGAAACAGCAGCTTCTTGGTAGGCAGTATTTCCAGGAACTTTGCACTCATTTCTTTCGCCAGTTCTTCATCAGCAATTTTAAACTCCAGCAAAGTGCGCCACATACGTTTCCATTTCAGCTCTTCCCCGGTAATAAACCCTTTGTGATATCGATCCCACAATATTTCGTTGTGAATTTTATACAGCTTGTAAAAATCTTCAAATGGTATCACCCCTTTGTTTTCTAATTGAAACAAAGCATATATCTCCACCAGTGTTTCTTTTGCATTGGCATCAAAGTCCCACAGGGTATGGTCCAGGTCGAAAAAGAGGTGTTTGTACTTCATATTAGTATTAACTGCAAAATTGCCGGTTTTATTATTTTAAAACAGTAAAATTGCGAAATAGTTACGTTTATGGGTAATAACAAAGATAAATACGTGGTGGTTACCGGCGCTTCAAAGGGAATAGGCAGGGCAGTGGCAGAAGCATTTGCTGCAGAAGGTGCCCGCCTTTTTTTAAGTGCAAGAAATGAAGTGAACCTGTACAATACAGTGGCGGAGTTGCAGACAAAATATCCGGATGCTGTTATTAAAGCAAAAGCATCTGATCTTTCGGTAAAAGAACAATGCATTGGGTTTGGTAATTGGGTAAATGCAGAATGCAAAGCTGTGGATATACTGGTAAATAATGCAGGCAGTTTTTTGCCCGGCAGTGTACATAACGAAGCGGATGGCACATTAGAAAATATGATAGCAACTAATTTGTACAGCGCCTATCATGTTACACGGCTTTTGTTGCCCGGCATGATGAAAAAGAAAAGTGGTTATGTTTTTAATATCTGTTCTATAGCATCGCTTCATGCGTATGATAATGGCGGCAGCTACAGCATTAGTAAGTTTGCCATGCTTGGCTTTAGTAAAAATTTACGGGAAGAAATGAAGCTGCATAATATAAAAGTATGTGCCATTATGCCCGGCGCTGTGCTTACCGATTCCTGGGGCAATTATGATAACAGCAAACAGCGGATAATGGAAGCCAAAGATGTAGCTGATATAATCATTGCCGCCACAAAACTTTCTGCTGCGGCTGTAATAGAAGATATTGTACTGCGGCCGCAACTGGGGGATTTGTGATAGATATGGTTGCTATGATTTTTTTATCAAAGCTTGCCTGTGAAAATTGACTGCACTACATTTGCTGCCCACAAATTTTATCCTTAAAAATGAGGTTATGAAAAAGCTGCTTATTATTCTCTCTTCTTTGTTGAGTATTCATTTTGGTTCAGCACAAAACATCGGTATTGGCACCACCACACCCAATGCCAATGCAGCACTTGATATTACCAGTGCATCAAAGGGCTTGTTAATACCAAGGATGGATTCTGTAAGCAGGAAAAATATACCTGCAACCAATGGCATGATGGTATATGATACCGACACCAAATGTTTTTGGTACCATGATGGAACAAGGTGGGTAAATATGCCACCCAAAGGAAGCAGCACTGGTGATGTATTATACTGGAATGGTGCTGCATGGACTGTATTAGCAGCAGGTGCCAGTGGGCAATATTTAAGCCTTTCTCCTTCGGGCGTGCCTGCGTGGAGCACAGTAAATACTGGAGGTATTGGCGGAAATATCAATACCCAAAACGTAAGCAACATAGCACCAACCACTGTTCAGTGTGGGGGAATTATTTCATCTGATGGCGGTGCTGTCATTACCACAAGAGGTGTTGTATGGGGCACTTCCCCATTTCCCACTATTGCATTAAGCACAAAAACAACCGATGGCAGCGGCGTTGGAACTTATGTGAGCAACCTTATTGGCCTTGCGCCCGCCACCACTTATTATGCAAGGGCTTATTATACCAATGCTAACGGCACCACTTATGGCAACCAGGTTACATTTACCACCATTTCAAATTTTAGTGTTGGGCAAACGTATGGCGGAGGCAAAATATTTTATGTTGATGGCACAGGGCAGCATGGGTTGATAGTGTCGCTGGAAGACCAAAGCGCCGGCCTGCGATGGTATAATCAAAGTGAGATGGTTACTAATGCAACCGGCCTTGCTATAGGAACCGGAACAGCAAATACTACAACTATTATATCAATACAGGGTAACGGATCGTATGCTGCCAGCCTTTGCAGGCTTTTTTATAACGGGGGAGGTTTCTCCGACTGGTACCTGCCTTCTCTGTATGAACTCAACCAGTTGAATCTTGTAAACAGTAGTTTGGGCCTTGCTGATTTGATGGGCCCGTACTGGAGTTCCAGTGAAGTAGATTCAGACCAGGCATGGGGCGTTTTCATCACCGCACCACCATCACCTAATCAGTACGAAAATTATAAAAGTGATAATTCTATTAAAGTGAGGGCCATCCGCAAGTTTTAACGAAAAACAACTTTTGTAATTTTTTCAAACCATTCACAATATTATTTGCAGCGCTTGACTGGTGTAAATTACTTTTACAATCCTGGTATGCAACAACGCTACATAATATTTTTACTCTTCATCTTTTTTTTATCACCATGCAAAAAGCTTGTTGCACAGGCATCTTTCAATGCTTCTGTTTCATCAAACACCATTGGTAAAGACGAAACACTGCAGCTAAAGCTGATGATTGAAAATGCAGCAAAACCTGAGCAGGTCAGTCCTCCAATGCTCAACAACTTTATTGTCATCAACGGCCCGGTGCAGGAAAGTGGCAGCGAAGAATACAATGGGGTATTGCGTACTTATGTTGGCATCTCTTATATACTTAAACCAAAAAGAACAGGGGAGTTTACCATCGCTTCTGCCACAGCCAGGGCAGATGGAAAAGTTTTTAAAAGTACTCCCATCAAAATAAAAGTAGTGAACAGCGCCACCGGCAACAGCGCTGTTAATACATCTCCATTTGGAAATTTTGATTTGTTTGAAGAACCGCAACGCCCCACCAACTACAACGATTTTATTATTAAAAAAGGCGAAACAGTACAGGATAAAATAAACCGCAACCTTTTTATAAAAATGATTACTGACAAAAAGAGTTGCTATGTGGGAGAGCCTGTGGTGGTAACATACAAATTATATACAAGGCTAAAATCGGAAAGCAATATTTCAAAAAACCCGGCGCTTAACGGTTTTTCCGTAATTGATTTAATACAGCCACAATCCGGCATTAATTACTCCGTGGAGAATTTTGAAGGGCGGGATTATAACGTTTATATTTTACGCAAGGCACAGTTGTATCCATTGCAAGCCGGCCAGGCAGAGCTGGAAGCTGCTTCGGTTGACAACAATGTTCATTTTGTAAAAGAAGAATACCTGCGAAAAACAGGCGATGGTTATGAATTTTTGCCGGGTGTTACTTCAAAAGATGCCATGTTTGATGAAAAGGTGACGGTGGAAAGTAAACCTGGCTTTATTGATGTGAAGCCATTGCCAGCCGAAGGAAAGCCTGCAACATTTAATGGTGCTGTTGGTAGCTTTTTGATAAATGCCGTTATTGAAAAAGACAGCTTTACCACAGATGATGCAGGTAAACTAAGAGTGCAATTATATGGAGAAGGCAATATTACACTGATACCTTCGCCTGAAGTAGCCTGGCCAAAAGGGCTTGAAGGGTATGAGCCTGTAATAAAGGATGGCCTCAACCGGCTTACCGTTCCTGTTAGCGGCAGTAAGATTTTTGATTTTTCTTTTACAGCAGAAAAAGAAGGTACATACACCATTCCTTCTATTGAGTTTAGTTTTTTTGATGATGCTGTAGCAAAGTATAAAACAATCAGTACAAAGCCTGTAACAGTACATATAAAAAAGGGCACAGGAAAAAAACCGGTGATGATTGCAGAAAACAAAACTGCAAGGGAAAGCTTTTTGGATAAGTTGTTTACCAACCGGTGGATGATAATTGTACCGGTGGCATTGCTTATCATTATTGGTTTATTGGTATGGACAAGGGCTGATAAAAAGAAACAAAAAGAAAAACTAATTGCCGCTGCATTAAAACAACAGGAAGAAGAAAAAGCAGCAGCAGATATTATTCCTGCTAACCCATTGCAACAATCTGAAAGTGCTTTTTTGCAAAACAACAGCCGCTTGTTTTATGCTGCAATAGATAAAGAACTGCATGTGTTTTTAGCAAGGCAGCTTCAATTGCCTGCAGAAACCATCAGCAAAAAAATAATTGCAGAAGGCCTTGACAAATTAAATGTGGGCATTGCCGATAACCTGGCTGTGCAAAAATTACTGGATGATATCAGTTTGCAGCTATACACCCCTTATGCTGATGATCAAAAAATGCAGGCCTGCTACCTGGAAGCAGTGAGGTTGGTGAATGTTATCGGCAATATATAAACAGCTATTCGGTAAACTTGTAGCCGATACCCCTTATAGAATGAAAGTATTTTGGATTCCGGCTGTCTTCTTCAAAATATTTACGAAAGTTAAGGATGAAGTTATCTATAGTTCTGGTAGTAGGATATACATTATAGCCCCACACAGCCTGTAAAATTTTTTCCCTGGTTACCACTTCATTTTTATTTTCAATCAACAGCTTCAGCAGCATTATTTCTTTTTTGGTAAGGGTAATTACTTCGCCGCTTCTTGTGCTGCATTGCTGTGCAGAAAAATCAATCCTGTTTTTCCCGAATTTATATTCTTGTCCTACAGGTTTTCTTTCGGCCAATTGCTTGCTCTTTTGTAAAAGTTTGCTTACCCGTAGCAATAACTCTTCAAGGTTAAAAGGTTTGGTAAGATAATCATCAGCACCTTTTTTTAAACCCAGCACCCTGTCTGCACTGCTGTTTTTAGCACTTAATATTAATACAGGTATCTCATTGTTTTGCAGCCGTATGCTTTCCACCACGCTGATGCCATCCAGTTCGGGCAGCATTACATCTAATATTAAAAGATCAAAATGTTCTTTCTGTATCAGCTGCAGCGCTTCCACACCATTCCATGCGCTGGTTACTTCATAGTCTTCCAGCTCCAGGTTCAGCTTTAGTGCTTCCTGCAGGTTTTCTTCGTCTTCTACCAGTAGTATTGATAGTTTTTTCATTCGAGGTATAAATTGTAAGTAATAAGTAAGGCAGTATTATTGTAATTATACACACTTACAATTTACCACTTATAACTAATTACTTTTTTAAAATGCAATTGTAAAAATGCTACCCACGGGCAAATTATCATCCACATAAATAACAGCCTTATGCTGTTGTGCAATTTTTTTTGTCAGGTATAAGCCCAGCCCGGTACCTTTTGCTTCTTTGGTTGCTTTGTTTCCTATGCGGTAAAATTTCTCAAATATTTTCTTTTTATCTTCTTCAGGAATACCACTGCCTTCGTCTTTTACAGCAAAGATTATTTTGTTGTTTGTATTATTCAGTGATATTGTTACCGGCTTTTCCCTGGGAGAGTACTTGGTGGCATTTTCCACCAGGTTATTAATAGCTAACTGCAGCATCAGGTTGTCGCCATTTACAAATATGCCGGGGGTTATTTCAGTGATGTAATTTCTTTGTGGAAACCGATTGATAAAATCCAGTACACAATCCTGCACCAGGCTGCTCAGGTTAATTTCTTCTTTGGTTATATGGTAAGCGTTGTCTTCAATTTGAGATACCAGCAATATGTTGTTGCAAAGATTATTTAGCCGGTTGGCTTCCTGTATGGTGTTTTGTATTAGTTTTTGTTGCTGGGCTTCATCCAGTTTTCTTTTTTGCAGCGTTTCCAGGTTGAGTTTGGTAACTGCTATTGGTGTTTTTAATTCATGCGTAATAGCCATCATAAAGTGCTGCTGCTGCTGCCCGGCCCTCAATTGTTTCCTTACAGCACGAAAAACAAAAAAAGCGCCTGCCATTATTACTAAAAGAAAAACAGAGCCTTCGCCAATATACTGTGAAGTCTTTCTTTTTCTTCGTTCATTTATTTTTTGCACTTCTTCAAAATAGCCGGGGCTGTCTTTTTTCAACAAGGTTGTATCATGTTTTGCTACCACCAGGTTTTGGTTGTTGAGGGCAATAAACCACCATATTAATGCGGCAATAATGTATGCCAGCAAAAACCAATATACTATAAAAACGAAACCGAGTTTTTTTGTTTTGTAAGATGATAGTGGCATGTGTTGCCATTAAGTTTTGCAGAATATTTATCTCAATCTTTCCACCCTCACACCTACACTCATCATGTTTAGCAACGGATTATCCCTCATAATTTGTGCAACTGTAAAATGATACAGGCCTTTTTTTGTAAACTGTACCGGGCCTTTTGTTATGGCTTTGCGTACTTCCCAAATGTCGTCCATGCCTGTACCTTCCCATCCTCTTTCGTCGTTGCCAAGCGTTAGTTCAAGATGAGGCACTTTAAAAAGTGTGTCTTTGTTTTGCATGGTGGCGGTTATGTCGAGCCATATATTATTAAAGCGGTAAGCATCTGTATGACGCAGTACTACTAATATATTATAATGGCTTGCAGTATCAGTTATCTCAAAATCAAAACCGGGTTTAAAATCCTGTTTCCATTGGTAGCTGGGTATTGATACGTTCTTTTCATAAACATCAAGGTGTTTACAGGATATGCAGGCAATGCAAATAACCGCTGCTAAAAAAAACAGTTTTGTGTATGTATAAAACGATATGCTTTTGTTCATCGGCGATAATAATTTACCAGTTCATCTGTATATCCTACAGTACATTCAGCACCTGCTCTTTTGCTTTTTCCAGTTCGTCCTTCATTACCACTACACATTTTTGAATATCGGCATCGTAAGCCTTACTGCCGGTGGTGTTTATTTCCCTGCCAATTTCCTGCAGGATAAAGGAAAGCTTTTTCCCTTTTGAATCATCATTATTTCCGAGCAGGCTTTTAAAATATTCACAGTGCTGTTTCAGCCTTACCTGTTCTTCATGAATATCTATCTTCTCCATGTAAAATATCAGTTCCTGCTCAAGCCGGTTGCCGTCATAGTTTTCTTTGCCCACATAAGTTTCCAGCAGTTGGGTTATTTCTTCCCGGATTTTTTTTATACGCACAGGTTCCAGTT
Organism: uncultured Ferruginibacter sp.; assembly: GCA_964494815.1. GTDB lineage: Bacteria > Bacteroidota > Bacteroidia > Chitinophagales > Chitinophagaceae > Ferruginibacter. The sequence goes on from CAZBTD010000098.1 coordinate 10,659, forward strand.
TCACAATAGCTTCTTCCTGTGCGTTGATATTACTGATGCGTTTGTACAAATCTTTTTCAAGCATAGCGCCTTCTTCTTCCCTGTGTTTGTTTAGTTCATCCAGTGCAGCTTGCAATACTTTTTTAAATTCTGCAAAATCATTTTCGTTTAAAAAATCATTGGCAGGTGTTACCACTTCGGGCAGGCGCAGCAAAGCGCTTAGTACAGAATTGGTGTCTATTTTTAATTCGGAAGCCAGTGTATCTATTTGCTGGTAATAGGCCTTTATTAAATCCGTATTGATTACAACTGGTTTGCTGGCGCCATTTTGTTTGATGGTAATCATACAATCAACAGTGCCACGTACCAGTTGCTCCTGTAAAATATTCCTGATGTCAAACTCATATGGCCTTAATAATGGAGGCAGGCGCAGCTGCATTTCAAACTGTTTCCCATTCAGGGATTTTACTTCCACTAAAAATGTTTTATCATTCACCATCTGTTCAGCCCTTCCAAAACCAGTCATTGATTTAAGCATCGTATATATTTAGGTTTGCAATTTAAGCCACTAAAATTTGTTTGCAGCAGATATTTCAGCTTCATTCACTAAGCAGGTTTAATGGAATTGTTTTTATTGACTGCGTAAGCTGTGCTTTATGGCTCTTTCCTTATTGAAAGCAGGCGGTACATTTCTTTTTCGCTGAACATTCTCATTTCTCCGGGCAGCAATCCATCCAGTGTGCAGTTTTCTATTCTGTACCGTACCAGCCGCAATGTGGGGAAGCCAACTGCTGCTGTCATTTTTCTCACCTGCCTGTTTTTTCCTTCAGCTAACTTCAGCGTTATCCAGCTTGTTGGAATATTCTTTCTAAATCTTACTGGTGGGTTTCTGTCTGGCACTTTTGGTTCTTCTTCAAATAAAGATGCTGTACATTTTTTTGTCAGGTGCTTTTTTCCACCAATCGAAATGGTAACGCCGCTTTGTAATATTCTTATTGCTTCTTGTGTAATGCTGCCATCCACCTGCACCCAATATTCCCGTTCATGTTCATGCATTGGGTTTAATACAGCATGATTTAGTTTTTTATCATTGGTAAGAATTAATAAGCCTTCACTATCGTAATCTAATCTTCCCACAGCATATACATCGTTCGGCACATCAAAAAAATCTTTTAATGTTTGTTTGCCGTCCTGCGATGTAAACTGGCTGAGAACATTGAATGGTTTAAAAATGATGCAATAGAAATTCAATGGAAGATAATTTATGATTGTGTTTTCATCACTTTACTAAAATAAGAAAGCCCGGCAGTAAACCGAGCTTTATTATATGAATGGGTTAGTAAGTACCAGGAAATAAATTTCCCTACACAATATTAGAAATAATTTTTTCTATACAAAAAAAAATTTCAAAATATTTTATTCACATTTTTATTTTGTTTGTGGATAATGACGATGTAAAAAGTTGTTTTATTGAAGTGTTTTTATTGTTGATGAAAAAACAGAAACGTTTGTAATTGCATTGCATATTTTTTTTATCGTTTGAAACTATTGTCAGCACTGCATTTCATTATTGCTGCTGTTTTATAAGTTGTGTTATTAAAGATAAAACGGGGATATTTATTTTTTGTATTCATAATTTTTAGAGTATTTTTTTAAGCTTTTATACGGCTCATTTTTTTGTGTGAAGAATAAAATTTATCCTGTTTTCTCCCGAAAAGGAATCTTTCCTATAAAAATTAAAGCCTATTACCTTTGTCAAAACTTATTATATGCAGTTTCTCTCTCCTGTTTCCATAAAGTGGATTGCTGAATTTATCAATGCAAAATTGATTGGTGATGATACTTTGCACGCCACAGGTATTAATGAAATTCATCGAGTAGAAAATGGCGACTTGGTTTTTGTTGATCACCCAAAATATTATGATAAGTGTATTAACAGCGCTGCTACATTTATCATCATCAATAAAGAAACGGATTTTCCTCAGGGTAAAGCATTGCTTGTAACAGGCAACCCGTTTGAGGCGTATTGTAAAATTGTAAACCACTTCAATCCGTTTAATCCTTCGTCAAAAATGATAAGCGATACTGCTGTGATTGGAGAAGACTCTTTTATTTATCCCAATGCATATATAGGAAATAATGTGACAATTGGAGATAATTGTATCATTCATCCTGCTGTCACAATTTTAGATAATTGTATCATTGGCAATAATGTAGTGATACAGGCAGGTACTGTTGTCGGTAGCGATGCATTTTATTACAATGGAAAAAAAGACAGGGAACTT
>CAZBTD010000099.1:0-3237 GCA_964494815.1 uncultured Ferruginibacter sp.
ACTACAAATAGAATTAGTGTAACTACAACTTTTCAAAACGGTATTAACAACCCTAATGTACAAGCTTTTTCAGGTGCATGCAATTCGCTTACCTCAATAGGCTGCAGTTCTTTCGGTTCGTCTTTATTTATTTCTACAATACCAGGCAATGTTTATTACATAAGAGTTTATGGAGATGGTACAAACCAGGGCGAGTTTGACCTATGTATAGCCACACCTTACACTTTTAATGATGATTGCCTGGGAGCAACAACAGTACCTGTTAACAATGATAATACCTGCACTGTTACAACAAGCAGCACTACTGTAAATGCAAGTTCATCAGGGCTATTTGGCAATTGTTTATCAGGTGCAGCAGATGATGATGTATGGTTAAAATTTACTGCCATGGGTGCCCACAGCATTACTGTAACACCATCTGGTTCCGGTGGCATTACAGATGCAGTTGTTGAGTTGTATGACGGCTCTTGTTCTGGCCTAAGCAGCCTTGCATGTGCCAATAATACAAACGGAAGTGCCCCGGAAATTTTAACGATAGGCTTAAACCCCGGCAGTACATATTTAATCCGTGTGTATAGTGCCGGCAATGGTGCAGGCAACCGTGGTGCGTTTACTGTATGCATAAATAACACCATTGAAAACGATGAGTGTATTGGGGCTCTTACTATACCTGTAAATAACGATGGTAGTTGCACCAATACGTTTGCAGGTACTACTGTTGGCTCTACCAGTTCTAATGATATCCCATTCTGCAATGGAATGGGTACGGGCTTTGGCGGAAATAATGTATGGTATAAATTTATTGCAGGCGCAACCGCCTATAATATTAATATAACACCAACCTCTGCAGGCGGCATTGTAAACCCAAGCTGGCAGCTTATGAGTGGAACATGCGGCAGTTTGGTTTCATTGGGTTGCACGCAAGTTGCCGCTACGTTTGAAAACCTCATTCCCGGCAACACTTATTACCTGCTTGTTTACAGCACTAATGGCAACACTGCATCCATGGGAGCTTTCGATATCTGTATAAAATCTGTTTCGCTTGCCAATGATATTTGCAGTGGCGCTGTGGATATACCAATAAGCAATGATGTTACCTGCATTACAAACATAGCAGGCACCACATCAGGTGCACTCAATTCATTTAGCAGAGGAATAAAAGATGTATGGTACAAGTTTGTTGCAACAGAAACAGCACACAAAATAAAAGTATCGCCTGTAGCAGATAGCATAAGGAATGTTGCTTTCGAAATATACCAGGGCAACTGCAACTCTTTAAACAGTTTGTTACAAGTAAACAACAATGCTTCAGCTTTTGATGCAGATACCGCAAGAGGAGAGATACAATCCATAGAAAACTTAATTATTGGCAACACATATTATGTAAGGGTTTACAGCGCAGGTATATTCAGGCCCAATAACATATTTGATATTGCCGGCAGCTTCAATATATGTGTGTCATTATCTGCCAATGATGTGTGCAGCAAGGCCATTGAAATACCTGTAAATGCAGATGAGCAATGCAATGCAATTACACTTGATTCCCTTGATTATGCAACTGTAACCCCAGGCGCAAACTATTGCAATGATGTAAACAATGTAAACAAAGACGTATGGTTTAAGTTTATTGCGTTAGACACATTAGAAGTAATTACAGTTACTACGTCCGGCTTTCAATTATTCTCAGGCGAATGTGGTTCGTTAACTTCTATGCGCTGCGGCGGGCCAAGGGAAATTGTTGGTGGGTTTATTATAGGCAATACTTATTATGTAAGGGCATATACATACATGAATACGAATTTAGCATCTACTAAATTTTCTATTTGTATTTCTAAAGGAGCTATAAACAATGAATGTGGCGGCGCTATTGCTTTGCCCGTAAACACAGGCATTGGGTGTACAATAGTAACTAACGGAAGCACAAAAGGCTCCTCATTAAGTTCAAATTCACCATGCGACAATACCAATAACAATTTTTATTTCTTTCCATCTACCGGCCCACGTCAAAATTTATTTGGCAATGATGTATGGTATAAATTTATTGCTACTGCAACACAACATAAAGTAACCGTAGAAGGCACTACTCCTGACATGAATTTATTTTTGAGTGTTTATTCGGGCAGTTGCGCTTCGCTTAGCCCAATTGTTTGCATTAATGATTACAGCCCTCTACCGGGTTCCACAGACGAAGAAGCAGTGGCATTGGATAACCTTGCTATTGGCAATACCTATTATGTAAGAGTGTACAAGCAGGCATCTGGAAATGATGGTGCAGATTTTACTATTTGTATCACAGCGTTTGACCCTCTGAATGATTTGTGCAGCAATGCTATTACCGTTCCTGTTAACAGTGGTGATAATTGCATACAAACCGTAACCGGCTCCAATGTTTCTGCCACCAGGTCTTACGATGCTGCATACATCAATTATAATTATACCCTTTCTGCCTACTGCCCTGCCAATGCCAATGCAGATGTATTTTATAAATTTATCGCAACCGCAGCATCCCTTAAAATAACAGTAGCCCCAACACCAACAGGGGGCATAGATGATGTAATGTTCCAGGTATATGAAGGCAATTGTGGTTCGTTTTCACAAATTGCCTGGGCAGACCTGACAGCATATAACCGTGAAGAAATTACCCGGTTAGACAATTTAACAGTTGGAAATACTTATTATGTAAGAGTATCTAATGCTAATGGCCAACGTACTTCGAGAGGTTCATTCATTATCTGTATTAATGAGCCTCCATTAAACGATTTGTGTTCTGGTGCGGTTGCCCTAACTCTTAATGCTGATAATAATTGCACATCGCAAACAGCCGGCACTACAGTTGGCGCTACGCCAATTAATGGCCATGAAGATGTATGGTATAAATTTGTTGCCACAGCCAGCGAACATAGAATATCAGTGACACCCGGCACTATGTACAGGCCAGTGTTTGCTTTGTACAAAGGCAATTGTAATAACCTGGTGCAGATAAGGGAAGATATAGAATATTATAACGCCGGCGTAAGCTACCCATTCCAGGCTTACGACTCATTAACTGTTGGCAATACATATTATATCAGGGTATGGTCCTTGGTTCCAGATGGTGGCGATTGCCCCAAATATGCCAACATTAATTATACTGGAACATTTACAATATGTGTATCTGCGCCAGCTATGCCAAATGATTTGATAGACCGGGCTATTTCGCTGACGGTTAATAGTGGGGCTGCTTGCAATAATTCTCTT
>CAZBTD010000099.1:3247-6814 GCA_964494815.1 uncultured Ferruginibacter sp.
ACATTGGCTCTACCTATTCCCTCAACAGCAAGGATTGTTATAACCCTACCAATTATTATCAAAGAGATTATGTATCAGATGTTTGGTTCAAATTTATTGCTACCACCACGTCTCACAATATTTCAGTAACGCCTGCTGTGTCTTCAGGCATTCACAACCCGGCGTTTGCTGTATATGAGCGGTCAAATGCAAATTACGATGATAACATCTTGTCAAGAGGTTGTGTCAATTTCACTGATGGCAATAGTGAAGAAAGCCAGGTATTTAACGGGCTGGTTCCGGGCAAGGTATATTTTATCAGGGTGATGTCGGATATTAACCCCATCAATCAGGGCAATTTTAATATATGCATTACAACGCCGGCTCTTCCTGCATACACATCAAAAATTATCACTTATGCAGGTGATGGAACCGGTGCAGGCATCAGTGCCACTAATAGCAAACTTTTCAGCCCAACCGATGTAGCCACTGACAACAAGGGCAATGTTTATATTGCAGATAGCGGCCGTGTTAAAAAAATAAGCCTGGCCGATGGCACAGTCACCATTGTTGCCGGAACCGGTGTGCCCGGTGTTTCTGGCGATGGCGGACTTGCTACATTAGCCCAGATACCCCTAAAGGTTAAAATAGCGGTTGATAATTCAGGCAACATTTTTATTGCCGACTTAAATATCCAAATTTGGAACTGTGAGGAAAGTAAATGCAAGTACAGGGGTAATAAGCAAGATTATTGACATGCCAATTGATTTGGTGGAGGTTATTCCGGGTAATGTGTTCTTTCCTACAACTTATATCTATAAAAGCCGCCAGGTTACTGGTATAACAACTGATGCTACCGGTAATATGTATATCACTGTAAATTGGCAGGAACCTATTGGCAATTCGGTTTTTGCCCACCCAGGAGCTAAACATTATAATATATACAAACAAACCCCGGGAGGCATTTTTAGCGAACTCCATTTCGGCGATCATTTTGGCTACGGGCTTAGTATTGACAATACGGGCAATCTTTACGTTGCCGTTGCTGAAGGGTTATCGCCTTGCGCTTTTGTTTCTGGATTTCAATGCTATGATGGAACGCCTGCCGATTTTGATACACGGCATATCCGTAAAATAACACCTGGCGCAGGATCTTCGATCATTGCTGGCAAAAGTTTGGTAGGAGTACTTATCGGTGTAGGGCCTTTTGGATACACTGGTGACGGCGGCCCGGCGGTTGATGCCCAATTAAAACCCACTGATGTAAAAGTAGATGCAGCAGGCAATGTATATATAGCTGACGGCAACGGATATTGGAACGGAACCGAATACGGTAACTATGCCATAAGAAAAATAAATACTGGCGGGATTATCACAACTATTGCCGGTACTGGTGTTAATGATTACTCAGGCGATAATGGCCCGGCAAGTTTGGCTGCCATTCGTACACCTCTATCAATCGCAGTGGATTCATCAGGCAATATTTATGTTGCCGATGTTAAGAAAAATGAATCGCCGCTTACTGCCGGCAACCGCATCCGCAAAATTATCCCCAATTGCAGCGGCGGCATTGCTATGAGCAACAAAGGCAATACTTTTTATATAACAGCAGAAAAGATTATTTATAAAGAATGTGATACCATTGCCAGAGTATTGCCTGTTGCGCCAGTTGTTTTTAACAGGGATGTTACAGCCAAGGTTTGGATTGAACCAACTGTGCCAATGCACAACAGCCAGCCTTATGTTGCACGGCACTACGAAGTAAATCCGCTTACAGAACCATCAGCCGCAACTACAAGGCTAACGCTTTATTTTACACAAACAGAATTTGACAATTACAATGGCTTAGTTGGGCAAGGCAGCAAATTACCAATTGATGGCACGGATGCAGGCAATCATAAATCCCGTTTAGTTGTTATTCAAAGAGATGGCGTTTCTGCTGATGGCACAGGCCTGCAGGAAACATACAGTACAGTAAACACAACCATTAACCCTAATGACAATGACATTGTATGGAACAGCAGCCAAAACAGGTGGGAAGTAAGCGTGACAGTAACCGGCGGAGGAGGCTTCTTTCTACAAACAATACCCGACTGCCCGGTTAATACATGGACAAGTGCTGCCAATAATGGCAACTGGAGCGATGCTTCTAACTGGTGCAGTGGCGTAGTACCAACTAGCGCTACAGATGCTATTGTGCCAACAGGAGCTACACCTTACCCTGCACTAAACAACAATGCTAACATTAACAACCTTGAAATACAAGCAGGAGCCACCGTTAGTATTGAAAGCAACAGTTTTACAATTAATGGTATCATTACTGGAACAGGCACACTATCGGTTTCGCCTTCATCATCTGTTGTAGCCAATGCAAGTACTACATTGCTATTCACCCCAAGCAGCAACACAATTAAAAACCTTACTGTAAACGCAGGCACTACTACACTCGGCAATGCATTAAATATTACAGCAGGTTCTTCTTTGCCTAACAGCACCGGAGTTGTCACAGTAATTCAAGGGGCTGTGCTGGCTTCAAACGGCAATCTAACTTTCAAATCAAATGAATTTGGCACGGCAAGGCTGGCACAAGGAAGCGATGCAGGTAATTTTGTAACTGGCAATGCCACCATTGAACGCTACATACCCAACAACAACTTCCGCTCATGGCGCTTATTATCTGTGCCTACTCACAGCAGCGGGCAAACCATCAGGCAGGCATGGCAGGAAGGCGATGCCAATCCAAATCCATTGCAAAATAATTTGCCAGGTTATGGCACACAGATAACAGGTACGGGCAGCCTTGCTGCAGCACAGGCGGCAGGCTTTGATAATACAGCGGCTAAATCGACATTGCTATACTGGACTGGTATCGGCTGGGGCAATATCAACAGTACAAATATTCCGATTGATCAAAAACAAGCCTACTTTCTTTACCTGCGTGGCGAAAGAAGCAAAGGTGTAACAGGATCAATTGGTGATGCTTCTGCAACCACCCTGCGTACTAGTGGCAATATTTATATGGGTAATCAGCAAACTGCTGTACCCACAAATGGGTTTGCAGTGGTTGGCAATGTATATCCTTCAGCTATAAGTTTTACCGGACTAGAGAGAAATAATGTGAATAATGTGTTTTATGTGTGGGATTCTAAAAAACTGAATGGTACAAGCCTTGGTGCCTACCAAACTTTCAGTGGCATTAATGGCTATAATTGCATATTGGCAGGTGGCAGCTATGTGCTTGACCAGCCTAACACACTAATAGAAAGTGGGCAGGCTTTCCTTGTGCAGGGTGCAGGCGCTACAGGTGGCGGCACCATCACACTTAAAGAAAGCAGCAAAACAAACGGCAATACAGGGCTTGGGCTGAGGCCATCAAATACAATTTTAAAAACTGACATACGGTTGTATAATGCTGATGGTATGAGGGATGCTGCTACTGTAGTATTTGATAATGCATATTCTAACGAAGTGGATGGCTACGATGCCCTCAAACTGGGCAACCCTGGTGAAAACATCAGCATACAAAAATCAACAGCCCGGCTTGCTATTGAAGGAAGACAGCCGGTAACTGATGCAGATACTATTAAG
>CAZBTD010000099.1:6824-12908 GCA_964494815.1 uncultured Ferruginibacter sp.
TATGGAACCTGCAGCAGCGGGAGTATAAGATTGAATTATCCCCTGAACATTTACCAACTGATATCACCGCTTATATTGAAGATGATTATTTAAAAACTTCCACTCCTATTGATATCAGCAGCAGCACTTCTATCAACTTTACTGTTGATGCCAATGCGGCATCATCTGCGGCTAACAGGTTCAGGATTTTGTTTAAAAAAACGAAGCCATTGATGGATGAAAATAAACCAGCAATTACTATTGCACCCAACCCTGTAGAAAATGGAATTGCATCATTACTGTTTAAAAACAAACCAAAAGGGGTATACAACGTGAGGATAATTGATGCCATTGGGCAAATTGTAATGTTTAAACATCTGATACATACAGGAGGTTCTGCCTCACAAAATATAACATTGCCAACATCTATTATTAGCGGACACTATAAGGTAGAAATAACTGCACCTAACAAATTAAAGGAAGTGATAAGTATAATGGTCAATAAAAACTAAATAACCCTGCACTAATAAAAAATGCCCGGATTTTTCAATCGGGGCATTTTCATTTATGCTCTTTGCTTTACCGGCGCTTTTTTCTTTTTGCTTTTAAGCGCTGCGTCAATGGCTTTGCTTAGCTCCTGGTAAGTGATTTTTCCACTGTAGCGTTCTCCATTGATGAAGAAGGTGGGTACATCTTTCACACCACGGTCGTGGCCTTCTTTAATGTCGCCCTGCACCTGCCAGCCATACATGGCGTCAACGAGATTTTCAAGAAACTTTTTGTTGTTAACACCTGCTTCTTTGCTATATAGCTTAAGGCTGGTGGTACCAAGGTTGCGGCGGTTGGCAAATAATATGTTGTGCATTTGCCAAAACGTTTTTTCGCCTTCCTGTGCGGTGGCTACAGCAGCTTCACTGGCTTTAAGGGCACGCTGATGTATTTTGGTTTGGGGAAAATGGCGAAAGTTCAATTTTACTTTTCCATCATATTCTTCCAATATTTGCTTTACCACTTCGTTTGCCTTAGCGCATGCTTCACTTTCGTATTCGCCAAACTCTTCCAGGATAACGGGGGCATTTTTATCTCCTACAAAGATGTCTCTGGGCTCGATAATTTCTACCAAATCTTTTTTAAATGACATAATTTTTTATTTTTCCTTGCTTTAAATCTTTGATTCTATTGTATTAACAATATTTCAATTAACTGGTTCACAATGTGCAATAAGCGGTATTGGTACCGGAATTGCGAATGCGGTGAAGATAAACTCTTTTTTCACTTTTCAAAAACCAACGGTAACTTTTTCCTCAACACGAAATCAACACCCGGGCATTTTGGCAGTTCTTAACAGTTTTTTTGCAATTATGCCTTGCTTTTTACTGCCGGAGCCTCGTTTCTGAACACTACCGTGCCATCGAATACATCTATTAATACGGGTTTGGTTTTGTCGATATCGCCAGCCAAAATCCGCTTACTTAGCTGATTTACAACCTCTTTTTGGATTAACCGCTTTAATGGGCGGGCGCCAAACTGAGGGTCGTAGCCATTTTCTGCCAAATAATCCAGTGCATAATCGCTAAAAGTAAGCTGAATGCCTGATTGTGCCACAAGGCTCTTTAATTGTTCCAATTGAATATGAATAATGCCCTTGATTTCGCTTTTCATCAGTGGCTGGAACATGATGATTTCGTCAATTCTGTTCAGCAACTCAGGCCTTATAGCCTGCTTAAGCAGGTTCATTACTTCTGCTTTTGTTGATTCCACCACTTCTTCTTTGTTCTTTTCATTTACTTTTTCAAAATTGTCCTGTATTACATGGCTTCCCATATTGCTGGTCATAATAATGATGGTGTTTTTAAAATTCACCACCCTGCCCTTGTTATCGGTGAGGCGGCCATCATCAAGCACCTGTAAAAGAATATTGAATACATCCGGATGTGCCTTCTCAATTTCATCGAGCAACACCACACTATATGGTTTGCGACGAACGGCTTCGGTCAATTGCCCGCCTTCATCATAACCTACATAGCCCGGAGGGGCGCCAACCAACCTGCTTACAGAATGTTTTTCCTGGTATTCGCTCATGTCGATACGTGTCATCATACCGTCGTCATCAAACAGGTAATCAGCCAATGCTTTTGCCAATTCTGTTTTACCAACACCGGTAGTACCGAGGAATATGAATGAGCCAATAGGTTTCTTGGGGTCTTGTAAACCAGCCCTGCTCCTTCTTATTGCATCACTCACTGCTTCTATTGCTTCATCCTGGCCTACTACCCTTTTGTGGAGTTCATCTTCCAGGTTCAATAGTTTTTCTCTTTCGCTTTGCAGCATCTTCATTACAGGGATGCCGGTTGCTTTGGCAATGCTTTCGGCAATATCTTCTGCATCCACTTCTTCTTTCAACAAACGCTTTTCACTTATTTCATCCAGCAACTTTGTTTGTTCATCAATAATCTTTTGCTGCTCCTGTACTTTACCATATCGTATTTCTGCTACTTTACCATACTCTCCTTCCCTTTCTGCTTTTTCTGCTGATAATTTTAAATTCTCAATCTGGCTTTTTGCATTCTGAATTTTTTCAACTACTTCTTTTTCCTGCTGCCACTTTGCTTTGAAAGTATCTCTTTGAACACTCAGGTTTGCAATTTCAGTATTCAGTTCTTTCAACTTTACTTCATCATTTTCTCTTTTGATTGCTTCTCTTTCAATTTCTAACTGACGTATCTGCCTTTCCAGTTTATCTAATTCTTCAGGCATTGAATTCATTTCAAGACGAAGTTTGGCAGCGCTTTCATCAATTAAATCAATTGCTTTATCTGGTAAAAATCTATCGGTGATATAACGATGTGATAATTCAACAGCCGCAATAATGGCTTCATCTTTTATCAATACATGATGATACGTTTCGTACCTGTCTTTCAATCCACGAAGAATAGAGACAGCATCTTCAACTGTAGGCTCATCAATCAATACTTTCTGAAACCGTCTTTCCAATGCTTTATCTTTTTCAAAGAATTTTTGATATTCATTCAATGTTGTTGCACCTACAGCTCTCAACTCCCCTCTTGCTAAAGCAGGTTTTAAAATATTAGCTGCGTCCATAGCACCATCACCACCGCCTGCACCTACGAGTGTATGTATTTCATCAATAAAAAGAATAATGTTGCCATCGCTTGACGTAACTTCTTTTACCACACCTTTTAATCTTTCTTCAAACTCGCCTTTATATTTTGCACCGGCAATCAGCTGCCCCATATCCAACGCATAAATGATTTTTGATTTTAAATTCTCCGGTACATCACCGTTTACAATACGCATGGCAAGCCCTTCGGCAATAGCTGTTTTACCAACGCCAGGTTCACCAACTAAAATTGGATTGTTCTTACTTCTTCTTGAAAGTATGTGCAGTGTTCTCCGTATTTCTTCATCCCGGCCAATAACGGGGTCGAGTTTCCCGTTCCTGGCCATTTCATTCAGGTTCTTTGCATATTTATTTAAAGAGTTGTGCTGCGTTTCTTGTGTTTGAGAAGATATGGTAGAGCCTTTACGTAAATCTTTTATAGCTGCAATCAAACCTTTTTCAGTAAGGCCTGCATCTTTTAAAATTTTTGCGGTGTTATCATTCCCCTGCACCAATGCCAGCAACAAATGTTCAACACTTACAAACTCATCACCAAAAGTTTTGAGTGTGTTGGGTGCTTTCAACATCACCGTATTCATATCACGGCTTACCATTTGGGCTGGTTCGCCACTTTGGGTTTTAGGGAGTTTCTTAATGCTGTCATCAATTTTGCTTTCTACAAAATTTACATTTACATTATTTTTCTTTAATAAAAACTCCACTGGTGAATCTTCATCGCTTAACAATGCTTTCAGCAAATGTTCTGTTTCAATGTTTGGATTATGGTTATTAAAAGCCTGTTGCTGTGATTGAGCAATGGCTTCCTGTGCTTTGATTGTGAAATTATTTAAGTTCATATTGTGATTTGTTAATAGTTAATTGTTTAAAATGATACAAGATATTGGAGCATTCTTCGGCTTCGCCCAGAATAAATTGCCACTGATGTGGGGTACACACTGCTGCCAGTACCATAAATCAAAATCGCTTTAGCTTGTATTATCAAATGATACTCCAACAAACCAATCCGGTAACAATGGCGTGTATTGCTACTTCGTTCTGCCTTATGTGCAGATGAGGAGAAGAAAAACTGATATTATTGCAGTTAAATAAACAGGCGTTAGCTGCTATCAACAAGGAGAAATTAATTTTTCACCATCACAATTTTTGAACGGTCTGCTTTTGACATTGCATCAAAATACTCAGTAAGCTGGTTATAATCTGATGCAGGAAAAGTAGCTTCTGGCTGTTCCCTTACCCTTATCATTTCAATAGTATTGTCCTTTACTTTAAAATTGATTTCATAATTGCCAAATTTGTTTTTAAGGCTTACATTTTTAGGCAATGCCTCCGTTGCATAACCAGCAGGCACTGTTATTAAAACTGTATCTACATCTTTCCATGCTGTATTAAAAACAATATCATTATGCCGTTCTTTATTTTCAGGAAGTTTTGATGCTTTATTAAAAAGATTAGGTGTAACAAACAACCGCTTGCCTGTGACAGATGCATATGCCTGCGATGTAATTTTTAATGTTTCATCCATTGCAGGTATAGCACCCTTTGTTTCTTTATATTCAATTTTCTCCACTTTGTAAGTAGGCAGGTTTAGTTTACTGTTGAGATATTTTTGCCTTTGTTCTGCATTTGATTTATTTAGTAAATCATGTTGCAATTCTTGTTGTATGCCTGTAAAATGCGTAAACGCTTCTGCAGATAAATCACCGTTGTCATCAATAGCGGCAGTAATTTTTCTTAACTGCAAATTATCATTCAATGTATAATGCGGTGTATTTACCAATTGCCCCCCGCTCTCTGTTATCAGCAATGCTTTTCTGCCGCCAGTGAATGTGCCAGCATAGCCAGCGCTTTTATCCTGGTCCGTACATTCAAGCCACACCGTATCTTTATCAGCAGGCACACATGTTACCACATGGTTGAAATAATGCCGTGGAAAATCTTCATACACATAAGGGAAATTTTCTCCTCCATAAATTACTGCCGGGTATGCCTTTACACCAGCTTCTTTTAACATGCTCACCATGTAATTGCTCAAGGCTTTGCAGTCGCCATATTTTTTTTCAGCTACAAATTGCGCTGGAAAAGGCTGCAGCCCACCAATACCTAACTGTATGCTTACATAATGTGTATTTTGCTGCAGAAAATTATAAAGTGCTTTTATCTTTTCATTTCTTGTTGCCAGGCCGTCTGTAAGGCGGTGCACTTCTGCCTTTATATTTTCAGGCAACACATCCCTGTCTTTGTACAGTACAGAATAATACCTGCCATAATTTTCCCAGGTGCTTAAGTTGCCCTTGTAACCGCCATATTCAAAATCATCAGGCCCTGTTAACACCAATGGTGATATCCGCCTTATTGAAGGCTGCAATGGCTCGTACTCCACCGCTTTAATATTAGCAGCCTGCCAGGTAAATGTTTTTGATTTGCCTTCTTGCATTATTGCCGGCTCGGCTGCACCGTTAGCAAGCTTATACCTGAGTATATAATCAGCGGGTATTTCAATTATATAACGGCTGCTTTGAACTGAACAATTGTAGTTATCGAGTGGCTGCCACTCCGGAAAATAATATAAACCGTCGTACTCTTGTTCTTCTTCGTATTCGATTGTATAAGGGTAATTTTTCCAGTAAAAATCATGTCGCTTAATCCTTCCATCTGCTGCCAGGCTCATATTGTCGTTATATGCCACATCTTCCATCTCTCTTTTCTTTACTGATTTCAACTGCTTACCAAAAGCGTCATACAGTTTACCAGACGCTTCATTTAACTTTCTGAAATTATCATACAACTGTATGTAATGGGCATAATAGCTACCCGATTCATTTAAGATTGTGTACGCATATTTATGCTTAACGGTAGCAGAATTGATAGAATGTATAATAATCTTTGTTTCTTCAAACCGCAATACGGCATCTGCCTTTTTTGTAAGTGAATCTGGCAGCAGGAGCATGTTGTAGTTTTGTGCT
>CAZBTD010000100.1:0-12746 GCA_964494815.1 uncultured Ferruginibacter sp.
GCCTGCCATGCTGCACCAGGTAATCATTTGTTTTTGAAAAATGCCTACACCCAAAAAAACCTTTGTCTGCGCTAAACGGTGATGGGTGAGCAGCTTTTAAAACAAGATGCTTTGTCTCGTCCACCAGTATTTGTTTATCTTGTGCAAAACGCCCCCATAATAAAAACACCACTCCTTGCTTTTCATCTGATATTTTCTTTATTACTGTATCAGTAAAACTCATCCATCCAATTTTTTGATGGCTTGCCGGCTCATTGGACCTTACTGTAAGAATAGCATTTAGTAACAATACGCCTTGTTCTGCCCACTTGGTGAGGTTGCCATATTCTGCAGGCATTGGTATGCCTATATCATTTTGTATTTCTTTGTAAATATTAATTAATGATGGTGGTGGTTTAATACCATTGGGCACAGAAAAGCTAAGCCCATGTGCCTGGCCGGGATTATGATATGGGTCCTGCCCCAATATCACAACAGATACTTTATCAAAATGTGTTTGATTAAAAGCGTTAAAAATTAATGAGCCTGGCGGATAAATTATTTTACCTGCTGCCTTCTCTGTTTTTAAATGTGTTACAATTTCTAAAAAATAAGGCTTGGTAAATTCGTTCTTTAATACCTCTTTCCAGGAATGTTCTATCTGTACATCCATATTAGTGCGTTTGCATAAAAGTACAAAAGTGAAAAAGAATGTATAGATAATTGTTCCACTCAATCGTATAACAAAAAGCGCCGCCATGGAAACGGCAGCGCTTTTATTTGGTTAAACACAGGTTTTAATACATAACGTTGATGGTTTGTTTAGCTCCATTTGGTTTTAGTATTTCCAAAATATAATGACCATACAGCAATTGCTGTTTTGGTGTAAAGGTTTCAACTGGTGATGTTTCTATATGCTTAATACTTTCTGTTGCCAATAACTGACCAGCATTATTCAGCAATCTTATCTTGTACTCACCAGCTGGTTCATTTACAAAATAGAGATTGAAGCTGCTGTTTACGATTGGATTAGGATACAGCGTTACATACTGTGCAGCCTTTTCATACAATACTCTTACAACAGGCGAATATCTAATATCAGCATTTGTGCCAACACTCCTTATGCGATAAAAATTAAATCCTTTTACAGGGTTATTATCTATCCATGCGTAAGCTGCATTCCTGTCATTATTAAGCACATTTCCTTCTGTATATGCTTTGGCAAAACGAATACCATCAGTTGATTTCTCCACTTCATAATGTTGTATCGCCAATTCATGTTCTGTTTTCCAGTCCACTTTAATATTATCACCGTGGCGGTATGCTTTTACAGAAGAGAATGTAACCGGCACTACAGAAATATTTTTAAACACAATCCTGAAACGGGCCGGGTTCCATGCTCCTGAATCCGTTATCACGTTAAATGAATAAGTAATGGTACCATCCATATCAAGCGGTGTTACAGTATTCAGATATTTATCTTCAAGGAAACCTTCAACACCAGGCTCATTGATGTTAGCGGCAGTTATTTTTAACTGGTAGCGCCTTACCCTGTAAGATGTTGCCCTGTAGAAAATAGTATCCGTATTTTGTAACCTGTTACGTTTTTCGATATGCAGCCATGTATTGTTACTGTTTACGCCAAAACTTTCAGAAGCGATATTCCTCATCTTTTTTGCATCATCAAGATCAATATCATCCGAATAATTACTGCCATACATTACTACTGCACCATCTACCATTTGTATTGGGGTAGTGCTGTCGCCAGTTTCGTAATGCAGTATAGCGCTTATATAACCAAAAGGCACAGCCGGATTTGAAACTGGCGACATTGGCCTAAATACGTTGCTGGCACTTGAGGTAAGTTTTGCATTTTCATTGATATTTACTGTACCTGCCCCAGCATTTTGAATTAGGAATGCCTGGCTGCTTTCCAGTTTATTATATATACTAAATGGTGCACCATAGCTGCCGCCACCGGGAAAAACTGTGTAGTCTGAACCAGGTCCGCCACTTCTTGTTAAATATTGGTAAGCACCCACCCCTTGTGTGCCTGTTAAAGCAGGATCCCACACCACAACATTAGTACCACTTACTCCGCCAGTGGTGTTTATTTTCCTTAAATCAATTGTAGAAGCATAAGGATTACCAACAATACTATACACTCCAATACCGGCAGGAATATTTACAGTTTGCAAATTTGTTTTCAAGAAACCGCTTGTTCGCAAAATCGTATTGCTTATTGGTGCTGCAGTATTCAAATATATCTGCGTAGCCCTGTCACCACGAACGAACACCATGTAACCAGCAGAGTCGGTAACTTTAGCCGTAAGCGTATTAGGAATACCACTCCATGTAAGCGTAAGCGGATTAAAATGCTGCACAGAATAATTATTCATTGGTGACGGATCGAAACCAACACCGGCTGTAGGCCCTGTGATGAGCATACCATATCCTGGATGTGGATCAAGCCTGTTGGCATACACAAAGTCTGGATTTACCACACCTTCCTGCCATGCAGCATTAAATGTTTGTGAGCCCGCTTGTTGTAATGGCACAGTAAGCATGCGCCATGCACGACGTTGCGGAATAAATCTTTCAAGCATTACTTTACCAGTAAAACTGTTGCCAGTGTTGACACCTCCATTAGTAATATCCGCCACCCTTGCTGTTTTTGCTGCCCTTGACAGCAATGTGATATTATTACCGGTATTCAGCATTGTATTGTTCACATTACCAAACGAAAGTGAATCTGCAATATTTAATGTATCATTAACCGCACCAGAAACATTTACGCCAGCGGCATTAGAAATCATCAACGCTCCAAGTGTTCTGTTCACAAACGTACTGCCGCTGATAGTTTGCACACCGGCAATACCATTCAGTTCAATTGTACCTGCTGTGGCATTAAAGGCTCCTGTGTTGGTAATACTTCCAGCCACTTGCAGTTTAGCCCCGTTGACAGTTACAGATGCAGTGTTCTGTATTGTGATATTTCTTACTGAACCTGTACCACTGTTTATTAAAGGATAGAATGTAAGGCTTCCTGGTATTAATACATCAGTAGAAGATGTTGGTATGCCTGCACACCAGTTGGATGGATCAAACCAGTTAGTATTTACACCTAACCAGGTATTGATGCTGCCTACTGCCAGTGTAACATTTTGTGTAAAGCTTTGAGTGCAGGAACTACTTGTTGTGATCCCGGTTACCTGCAGTATTTGTCCATTATTCGCCACGGTTAATGAAGGTGTAACAAAGCTTGCTGCACCACTGCCATTGGCATTTACACCTGTTATAGGTGTTTGCGCTACTCCATTGATTGTATAATTGATTGTGTTATTAGCACTGCCGGCAATAAGGCCAGTGATATTAATTGTTGCAGGGCCATTCACACATACCGGAGCTGCCTGAGATGCACCCGATAAAGTTGGACTTGCATTTACACTCAACAATGTAATAATACTGAATGTTTTTGCACAGGTAGGTGAATTACTTGTAGTGGAAACGCCTGTTATCCTCAACACCTGGCCATTATTTGCCAATGTAAGAGCAGCGCTTGTAAAGCTTGCATTACCACTTGCATTACTTACCACACCTGCAACTGATGGCTGTGAAATACCATTAATTGAATAGAATATCGTGGATGTACTTGATGGAATTAATCCAGCAAGATTAATGGTAGCTGCTGTTCCGGCACAAACAGTTGCTGCCTGCGATACAGTTGTTAATGATGGAGCCGGGTTTACTGTCAACACAACATTTTCGCCGGGTGAATTATCACAGCCGTTTGCAGATGTTGTTACCAGGAAAGTAACATTCACAGGTAACGAAGTAGTGTTGGTTAATACCTCATTAATATTGCCGCTGCCGCTACTGGCTGGCTGGCTTATTCCTGCAACTGCCGACCTTGACCATGTAAATGAAGAACCTGGTATTGAACTGCTGGGTACATAACTAAATATTGACCCACTGCATATTGCGCCTGGAGAAAGAGAACTGCTTAAGTTCGGAACCGGGTGCACATCCAATGTTACATTCCTTGTAAAAGATTGTGAGCAATTGGGTACTGCACTCGTAATAGTTACACTGGTTATTTGTAATGTTTGTCCATCGTTAGCAGCCGTCAAACCTACCGTAGTAAAGTTTGCTGAGCCGCCAGCTCCTACAGAAACATTTGTTACAGTTTGAACCGGGCCGCCATTAATGGTATAAGTAACTGTAATAATTGTACTTGGTACAAGCCCAGTCATGTTTATTTGAGCAGATGATCCTGCACACACATCTGCCTGCTGTGATGCTCCAGTCAATGTTGGCATGGCATTTACACTCAATGTTACATTTTGTGTAAGCAATTGTGAACAGGCTGGTGAAGTACTGGTAGTAGTAAGGCTCGTTACTTGTAATGTTTGGCCGTTGTTTGCAGCCGTTAATGCAATGCTGTTAAAACTTGCATTTCCACTTGCATCTGCAACTACACCTGTTACAGTTTGTGTTGGACCGGCATTAACCCTGTAAGTAACAGTTGATGTGCTGCCTGCAACTAACCCTGCCAAATTAATTTGTGCTGAAGAACCAGGGCAAACAGACGCCTGTTGTGTGGCACCTGTTAATGTTGGTGGTGGATTTACTGTTACACTAACAGCTGAAGAAGTAGCTGAACAGCCAAAAGCATCCGTAGTTGTTACTGTATAATTATTTAAGCCAACTGGCGGGGTAGCCGATGCTGTTGAGGTTGTATTTCCAACTCCTGAATATGAAACAGGTCCAATAGTTGCTGAGCCATTAAATACTGAGGTATAAACACCAGTTGTATTGATACTTAAACTCCAGTTATTTAAACTACCCCCATCGCCAGAGGCAAGATCCTCTATTTGTAATGTCCAGTTACCTGCAGTACTATTACATGGAAAGGTAATACCTGTAAATGTTGCATTATAGGTTTGCGCCGTAATTGGGTTTGTATTAGCAGGAAATGCTGTTCCGCTTGATGAAGTGAAAGTATAATTACCTGACAGGTCGTTATTATTATTTGTACCGCCGGGTCTGTTAAATATAACTGATGAACCACAGCTTGGGCTGATAAGCGTAACTCTCAAATCTCCTGCCCATGAATGTGTAAGGTTCATTGAAAGCGTAATTGCTGATGCTGCAGTAATAGTGCCGGCAGGCAATGCAATTATGCTGGTAATTGTTGAGGTACCTGAAGCGGAAATACTCTGAGCCGTATAGTTATTTCCTGAAATATTACCATTCAGTGTGCCACCAGTGTTTGTTGCCGTTAAAGTTGATGCAGAACCTGAACATACTGTAGCTGGCGAACGTGATATTGAAGGTGCTGGCAATGGCCTTACCGTAACCGTTATTGTACTTGTTATTGCACCGCATGAAGTAGCGCTAATTGGCGTTGGTGTCACTATATATTGCACCGTGCCTGCAGTGGATGTACTTAAATTATTAAGCACCTGACTTATTGTATTGCCACTACCAGCACTAGCACCAGTAATACCACCTGTGATGGTTCCAATTGTCCATGTGTAGGTACTTGGTATAACTGATGTTAGCGCAATATTAGTATTGTCTCCGCTACATATTGCTATAGAAGATGGATTAGCTACAATTGGTGCCTGTGTTACATTAATTTTTACAGAATCAATTAATGAGCCGCATGGGCCAGCTCCATCTGGGTCGTTCGATGTAAGCCAAAGCGTAACAACACCTGTATAATTAGCTGGTGGTGTATAAGTAACTGTTGGGATATTAGGTACTGTTCTGAATGCAGTAGAGCTTAACGTTCCATTTACACCAGCATTTGTAGGGCTTAATGAGTATATTGACCATGTTCCACCTACTGTGGTACTTGCAGTACCACCAACAGTTGCGCCGGTTAATGTAACAGCAGAAGGCGAACCGCTCTGACATACACTTTTATCTGCCCCTGCCTCAATTGTAAGCGTTGATGTTTTTTGCATTGTGATGGTATCACTAAAACATCCGTCTACCGACAACCTGAAATAATAGTTACCCATTGGTGAAAAAATAGATGGCGCTGGTGGCAATGTATCATGGATAGTCCCGTTTACGTGTGGGCCTGGTACTGCATTCCATGGGCCAGAAGTGCTGCCAATAGAATATTGCCATATCAAAGTTGCGCCTGAATATTCACCCTCAATTAAATCCATATCGTTCTGGCCACCGCCACCAACCAGGTCACCATCACAAATAGTAAAGCCGTTATCGTCATTAGGATATTCATAGAAAGAAATATTGTACGGTGGGTTCACTGTTACTGTTACTGTTTGTGCAATACCAACGCAACCCGTTACACTTGCTGTTGGCGTAACAGTATAAGTAACATTCTGTCTGGGCGTCAAAGATATCTGTCCGCCTCCAGGTGATGGCGATGTATTTATCAATGTATTATTAATAGTACTGCCGCTTTGATTAGATGTACTTTCCCCACTTACATTGGTATTGCTTGCAGCTACCCACACATAAGCTGATGGAATATTACTGGTGAGTGCAAGGGCAACATTTGAGTTATTACAAATCTTCACTGTGTTTGCACTCGTCATTGTTGGTCTTGGATTAACCGTTACTGTTGCTGTAGTAGAAGAAGAACATCCATTGGCTGTAGCAGTTACTGTAAATACTGTTGCCTGTTGTGTACTTGTATTATTGGCAAGCGTTCCGCTGATTGGAGAACCGCTGCCACTGGCAGCTATGCCTGTCAAGTTCACTGTATTATCCCTCGTCCAGCCAAATGTTGTTCCAGCCACTGAATTAGGATTTGATATTACCATTGAAGTAATAGCAACACTACCACAAACAGTTTGATTATTATTAGTTACACTTACTGTTGGTGTTGGTTTCACAAGCACAGTGGCTGTTATTGCAGTTCCAGGACAACCATTAGCTGTTGGTGTAATGGTAAATGTTACTGTAACGTTGGCATTGGTTGTATTTGTCAATGAACCAGTAATGTCACCACTACCACTGGCTGCAATACCTGTTACAGATCCAGTGTTGTTTCTTGTCCAGTTATAAGTTGTACCAGAAACATTTCCTGTGAATACAATATTTGTTACCGGACCAGAACATATTGTTTGGCTTAATGGTGTTGCTGTTGCATTAGGTGTCGGATTTACTATTACTGTTGCTGTTATTGCAGTACCAGGGCAACCAGCACCAGATGTTGGTGTAATAGTAAATGTAACTGTTACAGGCGCTGTTGTTGTATTTGTCAATGAGCCACTGATATTACCACTTCCGCTGGCAGCAATACCTGTTACTGAAACAGTATTATTTCTTGTCCATGTATATGTTGTTCCCGAAACACTGCTACTTAATGCAATTGTTGTAATTGGATTTCCAGAACAAATACTTTGTGATGATGGCGTTGCCGTTGCATCAGGGCTTGGATTTACAGTTACTGTTGCAGTAATAGCTGTACCCGGGCAACCATTAGCACTTGGTGCGATTGTAAACGTAACAATCACCGGAGACAATGTTGTATTAGTGAATGCCCCGCTGATATTACCACTACCACTGGCTGCAATACCTGTAACTGTTCCGGTGTTATCCCTTGTCCAGGTATATGTTGTTCCGGAAACTGCACTGCTCAATGCAATGGCAGTAATATTTGCATCAGAACAAACTGTTTGTGATGATGGCGTTGCAATTGCATTTGGCGTTGGGTTCACCAATACAGTCGCTGTGACAGATGCCCCGGGGCAACCAACGCCTGATGTTGGTGTAATAGTGAATGTAACCGTTACAGGAGAAGAAGTTGGATTTGTTAATGCTCCGCTTATATCTCCACTTCCACTAGCGGCAATACCTGTAACCGTTCCTGTATTATTTCTTGTCCATGTATATGTAGTGCCGGCTACAGAACTGCTTAATATAATAGTAGTAATATTTGCACCAGAACAAATACTTTGTGATGATGGTGTTGCTGTTACATCCGGACTTGGATCAACTGTTACTGTTGCAGTAGTTGCTGTACCAACACAACCATTTGCAATTGGCGTGATGGTGAACGTAACTGTTATTGGTGACAGAGTTGTGTTCGTTAAAGCACCGCTTATATCGCCACTGCCACTTGCTGCAATACCTGTTACGGTACCAGTATTATTTCTTGTCCATGTATAAGTTGTAGAAGGCACTGAACCAGTCAATGCAATTGTTGTAATAGATGCGCCAGAACAAATTGTTTGTGATGCCGGTGTTGGCGTAACATCTGGCACAGGATAAAAACTAATAGTAGCTGGCAATGAATTTGCTTCAGGGCATACGCCGCTTTGTACTACAGCCCTGTACATTGTTTCCACAGTAAGGTTAGTATATGTTTGCGCCGCAGTTGTATTAACTATCGGCGACCATGTACCACCACCATCTGTTGAAAATTCCCAACGCACTACATTACCTGTTCTTCCTGTTAAGATTAATGTGCCGCTGTTTACGCCACCGCATACAGTTGCATCGCTATTAACCGTGCCACCAACTGATGTTGGGTTTACTGTTAATGAAACTATGTTTGACAAAGAAGTAACGCAACCGGCAATACCTGTGATTACCACACGGTAGTTGCCTGCATCAGCAGCAGTTGCGCCAATTATATTTAAAGTATCTGATGTTGCGCCTGGAATATCCACGCCATTTCTCCTCCATTGATAATTCAATGGGTCTGGGCCGGCAGAAGCTACCACAACAAACTGTGCATCTGAACCAGTACATACAGTTTGAGGAGTTGGTTGTTGTGTGATCGTGATAGTTTGATCAACAGATAAGTGGGCATAAGTTGATTGTACTGGCGTACAAGGAGCCAAGCCACTTACTATAACGTAATAATCATCTACATCGGATACATTGGCCTGGTTAAACTGCAGGCTTGCTGTAGTGGCACCAGAAATATTTGCAGTATTGGTTACTAACGTC
Organism: uncultured Ferruginibacter sp.; assembly: GCA_964494815.1. GTDB lineage: Bacteria > Bacteroidota > Bacteroidia > Chitinophagales > Chitinophagaceae > Ferruginibacter. The sequence continues at coordinate 8,920 of CAZBTD010000100.1, forward strand.
CCCGGGAATGTGCCTTTGTACCATTGATAAGTTAAACCGCTTCCTGTAGCTGCAACTGTAAATGTTGCAGGAAAAGTAGCACATACAGCTACAGTATCTGCCGGCTCAGTTGTAATACTTACCGGGTCATTCACCGTAATTGTATTTGAACCTGTCAAATCTGCTGCAATAGATGCACAGTTTGCGTCAGTTAAAGATGCAATTGTATAGATAGTTGTTGATGAAGGGGAAACGCTAATACTGAATGTGCCATTGCCAGTTCCGTTTGCAGTAGCGCCATTGCTTAATGTTAACAACCATGCACCTGTTGCTGTAACGTTGCCTTCAATATTTACAGCAGTGCCATTACAAATTGTTGTAGAAATGCTTGTAATATTTGCAGTTGGCCTGTCATTTACTGTAACTGCAAAAGCAGGTGAAACAGCAGAACAATTATTACCATCACTTACAGTATATGTAATGTTTGCAGTGCCGCCTGTTATGCCAGTTACTACCCCTGCATTTGTTACAGTGGCAATACCAGTATTATCAGACAACCATGTATAAGTTAAGCTTCCGCTTCCTGTAGCATTTGAATTAAGGTTAATTGTACTTCCTGCACAAAGCGTATTAGTACCAGTAACAGCGTTAGCAAAAGGCACCTCGTTTACAGTAAGTGCTGTAGTAACAAAATCTGTACATCCTCCACCAGTAGTAACTGTATAAACCACAGTTACATTACCTGTAGTTAAACCTGTAACAACACCGCCCGCTGTAATGCTTGCAGTACCAGTGCCATTAGTTATTGACCAAACACCTAAAGGTGTCGCATTAGTAAAGGCTGGCGTAGTTGAATTAACACAAACAGAACTTGCCCCGCCTCCTATTGCCGCAATTACTGGCAAAGGGTTTATAGTAAGAGCTTGAGTTGATGTATTTGTACAAATGCCATTGCTTATTGTGTATGCTACGGTAACATTGCCAGCAGACAAACCAGTTACAACGCCACCTACAGTAATACTTGCAGTGCCTGTGCCATTTACAATTGACCAAGTACCTCCAATTGTTGCATTGGTGAATGCAGGTGTTGTTGAATTAACACAAACAGAAGGAGTGCCACCACCAATTGCTGCCACAGCAGGAATTGCATCAACTGTTAATGACACTGCTGATTCGCTTGAACAAGTTCCATTATCAACCGTATAAACCACCGTTACAGTACCTGCACTTACGCCAGTAGCAACACCACTTGCATTTATTGTTGCTGAGCCTGTTCCATCTATAATGGACCATGTGCCACCAGGTGTTCCATTGGTAAATGCAGGTGTATTCGCATTTACACACACAGATGAAGCGCCGCCAGCAATCGGGCCAACAACTGGTATTGGGTTAACAGTTAAAATAGCTGAAACACTATTTGTACAAGTGCCATTTGAATATGTATAAACAACAGTTACATTTCCAGCAGTAAGGCCAGTTACCAAACCTGAAGCATCAATACTTGCAGTTCCTGTACCATTTACAATCGACCATGTTCCTCCTGAAGTTGCGTTTGAGAAAATCGTGATATCGTTTACACATATTGCAGAAGCCCCACCGGTAATCGGTGCTATCACAGGCAATGGCTCTACTGTTACGGCTGATGTTGTACGGGCACAGCCTGTTGCACTTAATGTATAAGTAAATGTTACAGTGCCGGCTGATACACCTGTTATCAGCCCTGCATTGTCAATAGTTGCAATTGCATTGTTGCTGCTTATCCATGTACCTGCGCTGTTAGGCGTAGCATTAATAGTACTGTTAACACAAACAGATGATGCTGATGTATTAACAACCGGCAATGTATTTACAGTTGTTGTATTTGATGCGGCAGTTAAAGCAGTACAGCCATTGCTGTTGTTATAATTTACAGTTACAGTTTTGCTGCCTGTAGTCAGCCATCTTAATGTTACAGTATTGCTGCCTGTGCCAATACCACCTGCAACAATTGTATAATCTGTTCCTGCAACACCCGGCACATTCCAAATATAATTTGACTGGCCAGCCTGTGTTGTATAAGTTACATCAGTTGTATTTACACCAATAGAAGCACAAACTGCCGCACCCGGTTGTGTAGTAAATGTTGGTGTTGGCCTTGCATTTACAGTTGTGCTGCTTGAGCCTGCGCTTGCACCTGTACAACCATTTCCATTGGTATAATTAACAGTAACATTTTTTGTTCCTGTAGTTAACCATTGCAATGTAACAGCATTATCAGTTGAAGTGCCACCAGATACAATTGTATAATCCACCCCTGCAGTTCCGGGGATTGTCCAAATATAATTTGTCATTGCCGGCTGAGTAGTGTAAGTAATATTCACACTGGCACATATTGGGCTGCCCGGCGCAATAGAAATAGTTGGCGTTGGCCTTGAGTTAATTGTTACTGCGTATGCAGGCGAAGTAGCCGTACAAGTATTACCATCAGTTACTGTATAAGTAATATTAGATGTACCTGCAGTAACACCTGTTACAACACCAGCATTAGTAACTGTTGCATTGCCATTGCTTGATGCAAACGTGTAGGTTAATGTTGGCGTGCCAGTTGCATTTGAAGTAAGGGTAATAGTACTTCCAACGCAAACTGCTGTTGGGCCTGTTATTGCGTTGGCTATTGGCCTTGCATTCACCGTTGTTGTATTTGAAGCTGCACTTAAGCCATTGCAACCACTTCCATTATTGTAATTAACTGTTACATTCTTACTGCCTGCTGTTAACCATTGCAATGTTACAGTGTTACTTCCTGTTCCAATACCACCTGCTGTAATTGTGTAATCGACACCAGCTGTGCCCGGCACACTCCAAACATAGCTGCTTTGGCCAGTTTGTGTTGTATAAGTAACATTGGTGCTTGCACAAACTGCTGCTCCTGGCTGTGTTGTAAATGATGGTGTTGGCCTTGCATTAGCGGTAGATGTATTAGAAGCCGCAGATGCGGAAGTACAACCATTGGCATTGGAATAATTTACTGTTACAGTTTTGCTGCCGGTAGTTAACCATTGCAATGTCACAGTATTATCTGATGAAGTGCCGCCTGATATAATTGTATAATTTACACCAGCAGTGCCCGGTATCACCCATGTATAGCCTGATTGCCCTGCCTGTGTTGTGTATGTAACACTTGTGTTCACACACACATTAGCACCCGGGCTTGTAGTGAATGTAGCAGTTGGCCTTGCATTTACTGTTACAGAAGCAGTAGTATTACTGCAACCAGTTGATGTTTGTGTAAAGGTGAAAGTAACAGTTCCAGCTGCAACACCAGTTACCGCACCTGCATTAGTTACAGTTGCTATGGAGTTGTTACTGCTGGTCCAAGTACCACCCGAAGTTGGCGACAATGTTGTTGTACTGTTAGGCCCACCAGCGCAAATTGAATTGCTTCCGGTAATACTTACAACCGGCAATGCATTAACAGTAAATGAAGCTGTAGCAAAACAGCCATTATTATTTGTATAAGTAATATTAGTTGTGCCCGGTGCTACACCTGTTACAACACCTGAAGAGTTTACCGTTGCAATTGATGTGTTAGACGATACCCATGGATTAGATGCTGCTGGGGTACCATTGCCTGTTAATGACCTTGTAAATCCAATACAAACATTTAATGTACCTGATATAGTTGCTGCAGATACTGTAACTGTTGCTGTAATGCTACAGTTATTATTATTTGTGTAAGTAATAGTGGTTGTACCTGCTGCAACACCAGTTACTACTCCAGATGAGTTAACCGTTGCTACAGATGTATTAGATGAAACCCATGGATTTGATGCTGCCGGTGTACCAGAGCCTGTTAGTGCAGTTGTAAA
>CAZBTD010000101.1:0-12744 GCA_964494815.1 uncultured Ferruginibacter sp.
AAGCCATCATGCCATGAAAACCTGCAATGCCAAAATGGTTACTATTTTTTACGCTTACCCAGCCAGTGCCAACATTTTTTGCTTTATCAATGGCAATTTGCATGGCCGCCGGACCAACAACTAATCCTAATCCTTTATCACCATCAACCACAGCGGTAGATGGTGTTTCATGCACCACTTTTATTTGTGGAGAGGCATTTACTCTTTGTGCCTGCCACAATCTTACATAGCCACTTAATCTTGCAATACCATGGCTGTCCACACCACGAAGATCAGCAGAGAGTAATGCCTTAGCAGCAAGTTCAGCATTGCTTTCACTGCTGCCTATTTTTAGGAAGATGTTTTTGGTGAAAGCAAAAAGCTCTTTGTAAGAAAATCGTTCAGTCATGCTGGGAAAGTACAAGTGAGTGGCACAACGATGTCAAATAAAGTTACTGATGCCAGTTTCAAAAAATTAAAACTGCAAATGCCTTACCGTAAGACCATTGTTCATTAATTGCTTTAATGAATCGATACCAATTTTTAAATGACGTTCTACAAATTCTGAAGTTACTTTTTTATCACTTGCTTCTGTTTTTACACCTTCAGGTATCATCGGGCTGTCACTTACCAGCAGCAATGCCCCGGTAGAAATTTTATTGTAAAAGCCAACGGTGAAAATAGTGGCTGTTTCCATATCAATGGCATAGGCCCTCACTTTTTGCAGGTATTCCTTAAATACTTCATCATGCTCCCACACACGGCGGTTGGTGGTATATACAGTGCCTGTCCAGTAATCACATTCATAGTCCCTTATGGTGGTGGAAATAGCTTTCTGTAACATAAATGAAGGCAGTGCCGGTACTTCGGGAGGAAAGTAATCATTACTTGTACCCTCACCTCTTAACGCTGCGATGGGCAAAATCAAATCACCAATTTTATTACGTTTTTTTAAACCACCGCATTTTCCCAAAAACAAAACAGCTTTTGGTTTAATAGCACTCAATAAATCCATTACTGTAGCAGCAGTAGGACTGCCCATTCCAAAATTGATGATAGTGATATTTTTTGAAGTGGCGCATTGCATGGGTTTGCCCTGGCCAATCACTTTTACTTTGTTCCATTTAGCAAACATTTCCACATAATTTGAAAAATTGGTCAGCAAAATATATTCACCAAACTTTTCTAATTTTTCGCCTGTGTAGCGAGGTAGCCAGTTTTGTACTATTTCTTCTTTTGTCTTCATGTTTCTTTGTTTCTTTGTTAATCGTTCTTTGTTATCCGTTAATTTATCTATTAACAAATAACAAAATTCAGCATCGCTAAAAGTAAGCAATTTTTTATTTCTGCATGATTAAGATAGAATACCCTGAGTATAGGCCTAAAATTAAAACCGAAACTGGCAAAGAATTCATTTTTGATGAAGTGAGAAAAAAATGGGTGCTGCTTACACCGGAGGAATGGGTAAGGCAGAATTTTTTACAATATTTGATACTGGTAAAAAAATATCCGGCTTCATTAATTGCTGTAGAAAGAGAAATTATGGTAGCTGATACAAAAAAGCGTTTTGATATAGTTGTGTATAATAAAAATCACCACCCGTTTATGATTGTGGAATGCAAGGAAATGAATGTGCCTTTGGATAATAAAACACTTGACCAGGTACTTCGGTATAATATTAACCTGCAGGTTGAATGCCTGGTTATCACCAATGGCAGCTATTGTTTTGCATTTTCTACCGCTGGCGCAGCAATGAATATGGTTGATGAAATTCCATCTTATAAATAGTTTAATGCGATTTCGGAAATTAGTTTTACTTTGATTCATTAAAACTTTCTGTTATGAAAAAACCACTCCTGGCAGTTGCCACCATCATTCTTTTATTAAATGCCTGTAAAAAAGTAAGCACTGAAACTTCTACGGCAGAAATAAATAATCCTGCATTGATACCTTCAGAAAAAATAAACAGTTTTATTAAAGAGCAGATACGGGCTAATAATAAGTTTGAATGGAAAACTGCCAGTGATGAAATGGTATGGAGTGCCTTGCAGCAAAGCGATAATATTTTATCTGTAGGCTATAAGCCGGCAGGTGAGGCAAATGTGGAAGAAAGGCTTGCAGATATCAACATTGCGTCCCCAAGATGGAAAGCAGCAAAAAATGAAGTCATCAACATTATATTATCATCCGAAGGAAAAACAAGAATGGATTTAACCGCTTCTACTATTGAAGAATGGGAAGAAAAAATATTGCCGGTGATAGATGTGAGGGTGGAAAATTTTGAGACCGTAAAATTATTGAGGGCAAGCAACCTGGTTCGTTACGCAGAACCTATGGGATATGAGCCAAAGGAGGGAAGAGCTAATGCAAGCACACTTAGCAGCAGCGGCTGCGGAAGTAATGTAGGCGACCCTACTCTGATTGCCACTACTGATTACACAACCATCTCTCCCAACACAAAGCAATCATGGAACTACGCTTATCATAAAATTCCGCAAGCATGGACAAAGGCAACAGGCACAGGAATAAAAGTATTTATCATTGACAGTGGTTGTGAACTTGACCAGGAAAATTTAGGCAGTGCTTTTAACCAGGGCAGTTCAGCAGGAAGAACAGTTGAGAAAATTGTAACACTTCCACGTTCTACATTTTTAGGCATACCAACAGGCCCTGTTGAAACACCGGATGATGGTTGTGGACATGGTACATCTATGGCTGGCGCCTGTGCTGCACCGAGAGGAACTGATGGCGCTGCCTGTGGTGTGGCGTACAATTGCAATCTTGTAACCTGCCGTGCTGCAGAAGATGTGTTGATAGATGCCAGCAGGGAAAACAAAGGTGTGGCCGATGCATATACCAATGCCGCCAACAGGGCCGATGTTAAAATTATAAGTATGAGCATGGGAAGAATAACCAGCAACTCCCAAATAAGCGATGCTATTAAATATGCCTATGGAAAAGGAAAGCTGATGTTTTGTGCAGCAGGTACATCTTTTAGCTGGAGTGCCAGTTGGTATGGTGTAATATTTCCAGCATATATGACGGAAGTAAATGCTGTAACGGGCGTGAGGGATAATAATTTTAATACCAACTGCACCGATTGCCATAAAGGTGCTGAAACTGATTTTACAGTGGTGATGGAAAAAGCAAGCAATGAACGTCATCCATTAACACTGGCCATGTCAGGGGATGTGCCTTCCACCGTTGGAGGCTCTTCTGTTTCTACTGCTACCATGAGTGGCATGGCTGCATTGGTATGGAGTAAGTTCCCTGCTTATACAAGAGAACAGATATTGACAAAATTGATAAATAATTCTGCTAATTATCCAACACGAAATTCAAACTTTGGATGGGGTAATGTGAATGTGGATGGTGCAACTAATTAAAAGATAATTTCAGTGTTTTTTCACCGAAGGGGTTGAGGAAATTTCTTTTCTCAACTCCTTTGCTGTTTTTGTAGTTCCATCATGGCTCCAGCCCGGTTGCATAAAAACGTATTTGAGTTTATTGATAAAAGAAGTTTTCTTCTGTACATCCTTTCCAATACTCTGCCATTCATGAAAAATAATTTTTAGTGGGTGATGTGGGTTGTCTAATGGCTTCGTCAATCCATATACTACAGGCTCTTCTGGCAATTCTTTTTGAAATGTGCCAAACAATTTATCCCAGATGATGAGGCACATACCCATATTTTTATCTAAGTAAATAATATTACTGGCGTGATGCACCCTATGGTGGCTGGGGCTTACAAACAATACTTCAAACCAGGCAGGCATGCTTTTGATAGTTTGTGTATGCACTAATATTCCATATATCTGAGTGATGGAATACATAAACACAATATCCACCGGACGAAAACCAAGCAATGCAAGTGGAATAAAATAAACAAACCTGTACAGCGGTTGAAATACTGAAGAGCGGAAACCAGTGGTAAGATTAAATTCCTCTGATGAATGATGTGTAACATGCACAGCCCAAAACAGGCGGCAATAATGATCAACCCGGTGTTCTATATAAAAAACAAAATCTTCCAGGATAAAAAGCAACAGCCAGTAAAGTAATGGATGTTCCTGTAAGTCCAAAATTTTGTAAGTGAAGAACCATTGCAAAATCACAAATACATAAATGCTGCGAAACAATACATCTATGCCTGCATTTAAGCCAGTGAGATAAAAATTAATAAGAGTTTCTTTAAGAGAGTAGTATTTCTTTAGATGCAAATGACTCAGCAAAATCTCACCACCAATTACCACTAAATACAATGGTGTGCTGATAGCTATAAATGTATTTTCATTGAACTCAAAAGGCATACGAAATTTTAAATGATAAATTTTGAATGATGAATGAAAGAAGATACACTCAATTTAAAATTCAACATTTATCATTCAAAATAATTTTACACCGCCATTATTTCCTTTTCTTTAGCGGCTAAATGTTTTTCAATTAAAGAAATGTATTTGTTGGTTTGATCCTGCACTTCTGCTTCTGCGTCTTTTGCAATGTCTTCACTCAGCCCGTCTTTTTGTAATTTCTTAATATGCTCAATGGCATCCCTGCGGATGTTGCGTACAGATACTTTTGCATGCTCGCCTTCTCCATTACAGCGTTTTACCAATTCCTTTCTTCTTTCTTCAGTAAGTGGTGGAAGAAAAAGCCTGATGCTGTTGCCATCATTTTGTGGGTTGATGCCTATGTTAGCTGCAATGATTGCTCTTTCAATCGGCTGCAGCATATTTTTTTCCCATGGCTGCACCGAAATCGTACGGGCATCAAGCGTTGAAATATTTGCTATTTGTGATAATGGTGTAGGGCTTCCATAATATTCAGCCATTATTCCATCCAGCATTTGCGGACTGGCTTTGCCGGCACGTATCTTCACTAATTCTGCTTCTAAGTGAGTGATGGCTTTTTTCATTCCATCTTCCATATCCATTTTTATCAACGATAATTCTTCTGACATAACGGTAATAATTGAGTGGGTGCAAAACTAAAGAATAAGGAATAAGAAATGAAAAATAAGAAATAAGGAATTGGGAGCAATAAAGTTAAAAAAGACAACAGGGCTACACAAAGGCCGTAACCATACCAGCACAACAATTTAGCAAGAGAATTATTCCGCTTCAGCAATTTCCACTTCTGGAGAAAGGGATAGTATTTTCCGTGCCTTCATCAATTTACTTTCTGGTACAAGGCTGCCGGTGGCTTTAATTTTTTTAGAAGGCCTGCTGAAATAAACAAGGGCAATAAGAGAAAGGGCTACCGCTAATAACACTCCAATAACGATAGTGGTACCCATATTTCGTAAAGCAACCGCCAGGGCGATAAACCCGATATTGGCGCTAACGCAAAGCAAGGTTATTTTTTTATGATTAAAACCAAGCTCCAGTAAAAAATGATGAACATGCGTTCTGTCCGCACTAAATGGAGAACGCCTGTCTAAAATACGGTGGCTGAAAACCCTCAGTGTATCAAATAAAGGAACAATCAGAACAGCAAAACCTACGGCCGGGGCAGATTCAACAGGCAATTTGCCAAAAGGCGAACCACCAATATTGATAAACTTAATTACAAAAATAGAGTTGAGAAGCCCGATAAGCAACGAGCCCGTATCACCCATAAATATTTTGGCTGGCGAAAAATTATAAATAAGAAAACCAATAAGACCGCCGGCTAGTGAAAAGGCCATTACTGCATACATTAACTGGCCTATATAGAAAAAGTAAGAACCAAAAACAAGCGAAGTGAGCAGGCCAAGGCTGCCAGCCAAGCCATCCACACCATCAATAAGATTAAATGAATTGGTAATTACTACTATTGTAAACAAAGTAAAAATAATGCTTGCGGTGGTAGGTAAATGACCTATGCCTAAAAAGCCATGCATACTGTCAAGCTGCACGCCACCAAATCTGATAACGATACCAGCAGCTATCAACTGGCCAATAAATTTTTTGGCTGGTGAAAGCACCAGTATATCGTCTTTAATACCAAGAAAAAATATTACAACAGCTGCAGCTACAAAGTACTGTAATTCGGCACTGTGAATGGGAACACCTAAAAGAGTTGCAAGGATAAATCCAGCAAAAATACCCAGGCCGCCAAGGGTAGGAATAACCATTTTATGGACTTTGCGTTCATCCGGCTCATCAAACATTTTCTTTTGCCTGGCTACCTGTATTATCACAGGGATGGAAAAGAAAGTTATCATAAAAGCCAAAATGCCACTTAAAAGTATATTGTCCATGCCAGGCGATAATTATAAAGTTTACAAATTAAACAGCTCTCGGTAAGGTACTGTTGCGTTGTTTAATCAGCAATGCAACATAGTTCAAATAGGCCGGTTTTAAAAATTTTGAGTGAAAAAACTTGCCATTTCGCCACTGAAAAAGGGCCATTTTCAATTATGAAACGACAAAACTTACTTCTTATTATTGGCAGGTAAAACTGTTCAAAATTTATACTTTGCAGTTGACCTTAATTAGAGTAGGTTTGCCGACGAAAAAAACCGGTTTCAATCACTAGTTTTAATAAGACTTGGGAAGGCCGGAAAAAACTGCTTCAATTGTTAAATTTTTTTTAATGAAGGATTTAAAGGCAATCGCAAGTCAAATACGAAGGGATATTGTACGCATGGTGCATGGCTGCCAAAGCGGCCACCCCGGCGGCTCTCTCGGCTGTACCGAATACTTTACAGCATTGTATTTTGAAGTGATGAACCACAAGCCGGTTTTTAGTATGGATGGGGTGGGAGAAGATGTGTTTTTTGTAAGCAACGGGCATATTTCCCCGGTTTTTTACAGTACGCTGGCTCACAGCGGCTATTTTGACAAATCAGAATTGAAAACTTTTAGGCGTATTAACAGCCGCCTGCAAGGACACCCCACCACACATGAGCATTTGCCGGGTGTGCGTATGGCAAGCGGTTCTTTAGGGCAGGGCATGAGTGTGGCTATTGGTGCTGCTCTTGCAAAAAAGCTGAATAACGATAGTAGAGTAGTGTATTCACTGCATGGAGACGGAGAACTGGATGAAGGGCAAAACTGGGAAGCGGCAATGTTTGCCGCACACCATAAAGTAGATAATTTAATTTCTACGGTGGACTGGAACGGTCAACAAATTGACGGTCCAACTGATAAAGTGATGGCCCTTGGTAATCTTGCTGCCAAGTTTGAAGCTTTTGGCTGGGAAGTAGTTCATTTAGAAAATGGTAATGATGTTGATGCTGTGGTGCAAACATTAAAGTATGCTAAAACATTGTTAGGTAATAAAAAGCCAGTTGTAATCCTGATGAAGACAGAGATGGGTGCTGGTGTAGATTTTATGCAGGGCAGCCACGAATGGCATGGCATAGCTCCCAACGATGAGCAGTTGTCAAAGGCGCTTGCACAATTGCCAGAAACATTAGGGGACTATTAATAATCGTTTTCTAAAAAGATATAAGCTAAAGATAAAAGGAGTGTATTCATTGGATACACTCCTTTTTGTTACAAACATTGCTGTATAAATTTCTTTTTGGAAAACAGGATTCTGTAGCATTCTGGTACGAATTTTTCAGTATGGCAACGTTTGCGTAAAAAAAATAATATTCAAAGGTTAGAGGAGGGCAAGACCGGCCTAAACAGGTTAACTTACACAGAACTTGGAACGAAGGTTTGTCGTTGTGAAAGGGATGGCTTATTAAACTTCCTCGTTTTTTCCCCTACACTGTGAAAAAGTGATGTAAATAATTTTCTGAATATTGAAAGTATGCTCTTGATATAGAAATTGATTGCGACTTTTTATAAATAAAATTCAGTCTCCTTTTTCAATTCAGATTGTGGTGAATGAGAAAAAACTACTGAGCCATTCTTATGAGAAATTTACTGATAGTGCTGCATCGTTGCTGCACAATAGAGTTGTTGTTTTCTTACTACTGCTTAGCTTCTCTTTTTTTACATCAATAAAAGTATCGGCACAGTTTTGCCAAACATGGTCGTTGGCTGCATCCACTGCACAAACAGCTAATTCAGGAGCCTCTACACTGGGCAACACAGAAATAATTGGCAGTGGTATGAGTGCACCTGCATATGGCACATACCAAAGCTTTCCAAAACCCGGTGGCGTAAACTGGCCTGGAACTGTGAATACCGCCAATGGTATCTATTTGGAATTTCCCATTACGCCAGCCGCAGGAAACAATCTTGTAATAACAAGCATAACATTTTCAGCATATATCAATAATGGTTCAGGTACAAGGCTTACAGCCAACCTGTATGAAGGCACTACCCCTGTAGGAGTAACGGCGGATATCAATTCCACCTCAGCAGGTACACCTACCAATGTTTCTATGACTGGTTTATCAATACCTGTTGCAAACGGAACAACAGCACCAATACGCTTATACATTACGGGCAACAACAGCCGTACTTTAAATATTCAAAACATTGTTATCTGTGGCACTTCCACTGCTGCTTACTGTGCTGATGCAACATTGGGGCAAGGAACAGCTGTTACGGCAGGAAATATTGGTAATGGTACAAGCAATAATATACTTACTAATTTTACAATTGGTGCTAGTGCAGGCCTCACACTTACCAACTTTTCTTTTCCCTTTACCAATAGCGGCTTAGTGGTGGGAGACCTGGTTAATTATCAATTTTGGTATTCGGCCACCAACTCGTTTGCATCTGCATCAGTGCTAAGCACTGTTACCACGGGACTTGCTAGCAGTCCAATCAGTTTTGGTGGTTTCAGCCAGGCAATCAATTCAGGTACTGCCGGGTATTTTTGGATAACAGCAAATATTGCCGCTGGCGCCACAGCTGGCCATTCAATAACAGCGTCTGCTTTAACTCCGGCCAATTTAACTTTCTCCGGCACACCAACCACCTGTGGTTCGGCACCTGCACAAGGAACAAAAACAATTACTGTTTTAACCTTGCCAACAATTATAACAACACCTGTTGGAAGCATCACGAGTACTACGGCTACAGCCGGGGGAAATATCACTAACGATGGCGGTTCGCCCATTACACAAAGCGGTGTAATTTATAGTACCAGTCCCATTATTGATACCAACAGCACTACCGGCGGTGGCATTATTTATAATGCGGTGAACAGTATTGGCACATTTAGTAATTCATTGACAGGGCTGCAGCCTGCCACAACTTATTATGTGGTATCATTTGCAGTAAATGCTGCAGGCATCAGTTATACAACTGTACAAACCTTTACCACACCTCCCACACCGCCGAGAAATTGTAATGGCAGTGGTCCTTTAAATGGTTCAGCAGCAAAGGAAGGTGTGTTCTATTTGTATGGTTATGCAAAAGCCGGCGAAAAAATTGACTGGAATGTGATACGAACAGATGATAATGGAGCAGGTATCTGGACAATAGATATTTATACACCCACTGGTTTTTACAGTACTTGCACTATCGGCACTACTATTGGCAATCAATGTACAACGGCACAAATAACTGTAACTGCTGCCACAGAAGGCATTTGGACTTTGATGGCAACACCAGCCGGCAGTGATGGTAATGATGTAGTGTGCCCAGCACTAAATGTTTACACGGCAGGTGGAACAAATCTTCCCGGCAGGGTATGGACAGAAAGCCTGCATGGCCACGATGCATCTACAGGTGTAGAGCCAGATTTTACTTTGTATTTTCTCACCCCATCTGGTTATGAATATTCTGCTACTTATTCAGGACTGAATGGACTGAATTATACCATTGTGTCTGATACTTTGGGGGTTCGTACTGCACCTGGATCATGTACATCGGCTTATCAAAGTGTTTCCTACTCCGGGGCCAATCCTTTACTCGGACCGGATAATGCTAACTGCGGAAAAAAGAACAAAATATTTTTTGCGCCATTCGATGCCGGCCTGCCGTCATCTGCTCCACGGTTTAATATAGCGGCAGGCAGCGGGCAAGTGATTGAGCCATTGATAAATGAACCTGTAGTGCCACAACTTTCAGATGTAACATTTATAAGGCCTAATGCCTGCACCTCAGTATCTACTATCAATTTTACTGTTACCAACTTTACAGGAAATGGTATTATATACATTGATGTAAACAACAACGGAAGTTATACCGATCCGGTTGACAGGATTGATACTGTACTTTTTGTTGAGGGAGTTAATTCAATTCCATTTAACGGGCTTGATGGTTTAGGAAATCCTATCCCTTCGTGGCAACCAATAACAATTAAGGTAGCTATTGAAAAAATTGGGGAAACACATTTTGTTCAATCTGATATTGAAATTTTTGGAGGCATTAGTGTTACCCGTTTAAATGGGCCTGGTGCCCCAGACAATACTTTGTATTGGAATGATACAAACCTGCCTGTAGAAGACAACTGTTCGGTGACACCTTTGCTTGATGGTACTGGTGGTATAAACAGTTCGGGTGGTGGTGTGCACGACTGGTCGCAATGTGGAACCTGCAATCCACCCAAAGCAACTTGTGGAAGTACCAACAACAGTACGCTCAATAACGGCTCCTGGGGCAATCAGCGTTTAATTGACAACTGGACTTATATTACTGATAGTTCCCTTAACCGCACATTATTCATTAACTCATTCATTGATACCACTATCGCCAATGTGTGCCCCAGCCAATTACCATATATCTGGCAGGGCAATTCTTATACAATTACTGGTACTTATTACGATACATTGACTAGTACTATTGGTTGCGATTCACTGGTTGTTTTAATATTAACAGTTGATAACTGTGCCTTTGGTTCATTTGCATCAGCACCTTACATTGGTACTTGCTCAAACAATAGTGTTTCCTCTGGTTTTTACAATACCACAGGTACCGGCGTAGATCTTATCGGCACTAATACATTTACGGGCGCCAACCTGGGCACATATATTCAAAACTCAAATTATCTTGTTTTAAATGGAGCAGAAGTAAAAACATATAAAACAGTTACTGCCAATGTTTGTGGTGCTACTATGTACTATACGATTTACCTGCAGGGTAGCCGCCCGGCCAACCCGGTTTTTACTACAGTGCCTTTACCTTTTTTTGATAATTGCAGCGGAAGCACTTTTCCTACAGGCGGGCCATGCAGCCCCGGTGATCAAAAATGGCAAAAAGCAAATTTGAACCTTGATCTTACAACACGGGTGCCTGGAAATTATGTAATAGAAGTGTATTACCAGGTAGTTGGAGACGATAACAGCACCAGCGCCTGTACAGATACATTGTATGTAAATAATTCAGGGAATAATTACACCGCTGGTTTTTCTATTGTGGCGCCACCTGCAATTAGTTATACGCCTTCCACATTTTGCACTACTGTGAACGCCCCCCAGCCAGTTAACCTCACTGCTTTTCCCGGGGGCACTTTTTCGGCCATGCCGCCAGGGCTGAATATTAACAGTACAACAGGGTCGGTTACCCCGTCACTAAGTTCTCCCGGAACTTATACTGTAAAATATGTGTTTGATTTAGGCCAAAATTGTCCTGACTCGGTAACAACAACTGTCACCATTACTCCTCCGCCGGTAATATTCGCTCATGGTACAAATCCTTCCTGCGAAGGCATATGTGATGGAACGGCAACGGTGGATGTTGTTGGTGGTACAACGCCATATACTTATTCATGGGATAATGGTGGTACTACACAAACAATTACCAACCTGTGTGAAGGAACTTATGTAGCGACTGTGACAGATGCCAGCAATTGTGCTGTATCTAATTCCCCGGTAATACAGCCAGGTTGTTTTCAAATAAAAAGTATTTTAGTAGATGCCTGTTCGCCCAATGAGTATGACCAGGAAATGGTTTTCTTCCAGGTGGGCCAATCTCCATTAACCTACACATCGCTAAACGTTACATGGCCTACATTCACTGCATCCGGTGGTGTAAATGATCCATGGCAGGGATTATGTACCAACCCAACTTTTATTAGTAACGTAAATGCCACAATCACTGGAGGAGGTTATTTATTACCTGCGCCTGTAAGTGGCATATTGCCAGCAGGTGCCAATGTGGTGTTAATTACCAGCAATGCCTTAAATACATCATATAATAGTTTTGCTAACCTTACTGATACTTTGTATGTGTTGTTTCAATGTTCTAACACAGTAACAAATAATGTGGGGCACTTTGGGAATAACGGAGCTTCGGCGACAAGAACTCTGATTATGAATTTTGGGGCTGGTTGTCGGGACACTGTTTCTTATAACCCCTCACAATTGATAAACATAAACGGAACAACGGGAGGATCTGCTGCTGTTAATAATGGTGCCTATGTAAATTATACGTCTAACGGAGTGCCCGGTTATTTTAACTATGGTTGCAGTATTCCATATCAAACATTAACAGCAGAAGTAACATTGGTAGCACCGCCAAAAACAGAACCAACGTTTTCGCCTGTTATACCGTTGTGCCAGAATGATGCGGCGCCGTTGTTGCCAACAAGCTCAGCCAATACGGTACCAATTACAGGTACATGGAGTCCTGCAGTTAATACAACCACACCGGGAACAACAATATATACATTTACACCAACTGCTGGCCAGTGTGCAGATACAGCAACAATCAGTATTACTGTAAAACCAGTAACCACAAGCACAAAAGACACCGCCGTATGCCAGAATAATCTTCCGTATGTGTGGAATGGCAACAATTACAGTGCCGCTGGAACGTATAAGGACACATTGACCAATTCTGTTGGTTGCGATTCGATACTTACGCTTAACCTTACAATAAAAAATCAAACAACTTCTACAACGAACATAAGTGTTTGCTCAGCAAACCTTCC
>CAZBTD010000102.1:0-12710 GCA_964494815.1 uncultured Ferruginibacter sp.
AGCTGTATTTTAAGTGTTTAATTTTTAATTATAATCCTTTCATTATCACACTGCTAAGCCAACGTTTGTAGCATACAAGCGGATTGTTAATGTTTATATTTTGGGTTCATGTTCCACTAACAGGGGATGATTGCTTCGCCGCTTTACACCCTCCTCCCTCTTCTTTAAACCCTTCTCCCACTGCTTTAAACCCTTCATTCGCTGCTTTCCCCCCTTCTTCCACTGCTTTTCGCCCTTCTTTCGTTGTCTTATACCATTTTCCCACTGCTTTATGCTTTTCACTCACTGCTTTATGCCCTTCATTTACTGCTTTATGTCTTTTGTTCACTGCTTTATAAGCACCGTCAATCATTATCTACATAAAAATAAGTAGCAATAAGGCATATACAGGTCGGCAATCTTTCGCAATCTTTCGCAAGCATCCGCAATCATCGGCAAGCAATGGCAATCATCGGCAAGGCGGTAAAATAAAGTTTTGGGTATGGAGTTTTAAAAGCAACAATTTTTATCTAATCACACAAAAAATTAAAAACTATGTTCACACAAAAAATTTTACTGGGTTTCACCCACTACACCGATGCTGCAATGGAAGCTAAGGCTACAGATATAATAGCGGCCATGACGGGTAATCCCAATTTTCCTCACCCCGACCCTGATTTAAGTGTGGTGCAGGCAGACCTTGATAAGTACAGCACCGACAGGGTGGCCAGCAGCACCGGCAACCATGCCGCAGTGGTGGCTAAAAACAGCAGCCGCAAAGCCCTGCAAGTGCTGCTGGCACAGCTGGGCATGTGGATAATGAGTGTGGCCAAGGGCAATGCTGATATGCTGGCTACCACCGGCTACACCCTTAGTAAAAAACCAGAGCCACGCCATATAAAGGCAGCCGGCAACGTTAGCATCAGCAATGGGCTTAGCAGCGGGCAGCTGGTGGCAAGCATAGCCGCACTAAACGGCGCCCTGGGCTACCAGTTTGAAATTACAGATGCCACACCCGGCGATAAATCAGTATGGGTAAGCAATGTTGCCAGCACCAGCAAATACACTTTTAAAAACCTGGTGCCGGGCAGGCAATACTGGATACGGGTAGCCGTTACCGGTGCCCGCCAGCAGGTGCAGTACAGCAATGTAGGCAGCAAATTTGCTCAATAACGGCAAACCATATCTATTAACAAGGGTCACCGTATTTTTACGCAACTGTAAAAAAAATACTGTAACCCTTGTTTATTTCAGCATCTCATTCTATATTAGCATAAATGTTGAAACCCAAATGGTTTTTTAACCGCCTGCAGCATTTAACCTTCTTGTGTTTATTATCCCAACTTTGAAGAAGGAACGTTAAAACATATTTTATAACCTTAAACTCATTGCTTATGGGTACTTGGGATAATAACGCCTTGCACAGCATTAACGGCAACAGCCAGCAACCCGAAAAACGGTACAGCACTACCGAAGCTATCGACATTTTGCAGCTTAGCGAACGCTCCATTTATCAACGCCGCAAAAGCCATATTCTGCCCTACTCACAAATGGGCAAGAGGGGGCAGGTATATTTTACCTGGTCCGACTTTGAAAAGTATTGGGAAAATATAAAGAAGTAAGAAGGTGCAGGCTATGCAGCAATGCAAAATTGCAATGCCCGGTAGCAATACCTGCTACAGAAAAATAAAACAGCCGCCGCTGCGCCTGCTACTAACAAACCAATAACCATATCCACTACCCTGCAAAGGGTAAGCTGCTGCAATGTGCAGGTGTTTACACAGCATCTGCCACCTTACAGCTTTTAAAGTTTGCTTCAAAATTTGTGTAGAAACTACACAACCAAAACCTAAAATATTTAAACCATTCAACTATACTAAACCATTTTTTAAATGCGTTTAATATTTACGGAAACGATTGCATAATTGCCAATCATTAAATGAAATAGCAATATTTAATGCAAAAAAGGGTGGTTTGTTAGAAATTTTAAAAAAAATTGAACCCCTACCTTCGTCCCCGCTAACCGATTGCTCATTAAACGCTATTTGCTATGTCAGTTCCAACAATGCTTTCCTTCCCTAAGAATGCCTTGATTAATGCAGGACTAAAAAACACCAACAACATCCACTACCAGCTTTCACCACAAGAATTAATGAAACAAACTGTTGCCCTTGGCCAGGGTGCCATCAACGATACCGGCGCTTTGGTAATTAACACGGGTGAGTTTACCGGCCGCAGCCCGGATGATAAGTTTATAGTGCTGGATGATATAACAAAAGACAGTGTAAACTGGAACAACTTTAATATTGCCATTGAGCCCAAATATTTCGACATTCTGTATAAAAAGATGATGGATTATTTGGAAGAAAAAGAAATATGGGTACGTGATTGCTATGCCTGTGCCGACCCTGCCTACCGCCTCAATATTCGTGTGATAAATGAAAATCCCTGGAGCAATTTGTTTTGCCACAATATGTTTTTGAGGCCAAAAGAAGAAGAGCTTGACAACTTTACCCCCGACTGGCATATAATACAGGCACCCGAATTTAAAGCTGATCCTGCAACAGACGGCACACGCCAGCACAATTTTGCCATTGTAAACTTTACCAAAAAAACAATACTGATTGGCGGCACCGGCTACACCGGCGAAATGAAGAAAGGGATTTTTTCTGTGCTTAATTATATTTTACCGCATGATAAAGGCGTATTAAGTATGCACTGTAGTGCCAATGTAGGCAAAGACAACGACACTGCTATATTTTTTGGGCTAAGCGGCACCGGTAAAACCACTTTGAGCGCCGACCCTAACCGCCAGTTGATTGGGGATGATGAGCATGGATGGACAGCTAACAGCATTTTTAATTTTGAAGGCGGCTGCTATGCAAAAACTATAGACCTTACTGAAGAAAAAGAACCTGAAATTTTCCGTGCAGTAAAAGCCGGGGCTATTGTAGAGAATGTACCTTTTATAAAAGGTACCAACAAACTTGATTTTACAAGCAAGGAAATTACGCCAAATACAAGGATGAGTTATCCGCTGCATTTTATTAGCAATGCAAAAGAACCATCCATTACGGGCATTCCTAAAAATATATTCTTTCTTACCTGCGACAGTTATGGTGTGTTGCCACCAATAAGTAAATTATCACCCGGGCAAGCCATGTACCAGTTCATAAGTGGATATACAGCCAAAATTGCCGGTACAGAAGCAGGCATTAATGAACCTAAATCAACTTTCAGTGCCTGCTTTGGTGCACCATTTTTACCGCTGCACCCGGGCAAGTATGCCGAAATGCTGGGCAAAAAAATGAAAGAGCATAAAGTAAATGTGTGGATGATAAACACAGGCTGGAGCGGTGGAGGCTATGGTGTGGGCAAGCGTATGAAACTTGCATACACAAGGGCTATGATTACTGCTGCTCTTGAAGGCAAGCTTAACAATATTGAATACGAACAGCATCCTGTGTTTGGCATGATGATACCAACACTTTGCCCTGATGTGCCATCAGAAATTTTGAACCCACGCAACACATGGGCTGATAAAGCTGCCTATGATACAGCAGCAAAAAAACTGGCGCAACAGTTTATTGACAACTTTAAAAAATATGCCGATGGCGTAAATGAAGAAATACTTTCTGCAGCTCCTAAGATATAAATGACGTAGCGATTGTTAGCCAAAAAAGAAACCCTCCTGAGCAATTGGGAGGGTTTTCTTATATGCCTAATCGATTTTTTTTAGAACGGCAAATCATCAGCAGCATCACTGATAGCAGTAGCAACTGCTGCAGGTGCCGGGGCTTGCGCCGCAGGCCTTGGTGCTGCATAATTAGCATTGCTGTTGCCACCGTGGTTATCTGTATTACTCCTGCTGCCAAGCAACTGAATATTCTGTACCCTCATCCTTAATGTAGCCGCAGCCTGGTTATCTTTATTCATATACGCATCTGCCTCTGGTGAGCCTTCCGCATATACAGTAGTTCCTTTGGTTAAATAAGGGGCAATAGCTGTACGGTCGCTCCAGTAAGCACATTCAACCCATGTGGTTCTTTCTTTTAAATTCCCTTCTGCATCTTTATACTTTTCCGAATGTGCCACGCTGAAGTTGATAACAGTTTTACCTTTTACTTCTTTTACAATGCAATCTTTACCAAGATTGCCAATTACCTGTAACTTGATCATAATTTGTGTTTTTAATGTTTAATCGATGTATCTGAATTTGTGAAATTATGAAACGTTGAGTGTGAGTTATTGATAAGTTATACACTGCTTAATGAAGAAATTAAAAATGAAGGAATTAAAAAATCAAGAAAGTATGTTTTATCATTTCTTAATTCCTTCTCCAATTAATTCCTTTATTTTCCTTAATTCATCTTCTTCTTCAACGAACTTACCTGGTTTTGCAAATTACTTACCATACTGGCAAGGGAATCCATATCCCAGCGCTGTTGCTGGCTTACTTTACTCAATACCATTTGGGCATGCCATAGTTCCACCACATCTTCAGCATTTACCTGGTAAGGCTGGTACTGAGGATTATCACTTACCAGCGTAAACTTGTTTTTAGCTTTATTGCTCTTCACTATTCTTTTATACACAATACCCTCATTGCGGCTAACCACAATATAAGCCTGGTTATTTTTCACATCATCCTTATCATCTACTTTTTCGCCTACAATTATACTGCCGCTTGGGGTTGGCATCATACTGTCGCCAATAATTTCAAATGCCCTGTAATTGCCACCGCTAAGCATTGGCAATGTAAAAGTATTTAGCTCATCAATAAATTCGCTATCAGCATAACCTGCCAAATAACCAGCAGCCGCTTTTACAGGAACAAAATGAATAATATTCCTTTCCGCCGTCATCATTTTTTGCATGCGGCGCTTTGCAAGGTAGCTGCCGCCTGTATCACTCATATCTTTCAGCATTAGTTCATCCAGCGTGGTTTTAAACATTTGGCAAACTATCTCCATTACCTCCAGCCGGGGGTCGGCCCTGTCTTCTTCATAGGCGCCGATAAGAGAGCGCTTAATACCGAGTTTGTTTGCAAATTCTTCTTGCGTCCATCCACGTAGTTTACGCAGATATTTTAAATTTTGGCCTGCCTGTGACATAGTACAACTAATTTGGTTAGCACAAATATACTAAAAAGTTTAGTGAAACAAATTTTTGGTCAACTATTTTTGAAGATTTTTTTAACACAACTCTTTCCGTCAGTTTTTCCAGCCTATACGTTTATCACCTGCCCCACCATCTATACATATAAAATGCCGTTGTACGAAAGTTTTAGTTTGTTTTTACAAATTATCCCTTACATTAGCATACGAAAACAATCGTAATACAATTATGAGTGCTACAAAGCAATTGAAACCCACAGAAGGAGAACTGGAAATACTACAGGTATTATGGAACAGGCAATCTGCTACTGTAAGGGAAGTGCATGAAGAGCTTTTGAAAACAAAAGAAGCAGGCTATACCACTACCCTTAAGCTAATGCAAATAATGTTTGAAAAGGGATTAGTAACAAGGGACAGCAGTAATAAAACACATATTTACCAGCCGGCGGTGAGCAGGGAGAAAACACAAAACCTGCTTGTAAACAAAATGATTGATTCATTGTTTAGTGGCTCGCCTGCACAACTGGTAATGCAGGCACTGGGTAATCACAAAGCATCCAAAGAAGAACTGGAGGAAATAACTAACTTTTTAAAAAGCATTAATAAGTAATTGTTATGCTGCTTTCTGTTTTTGAGAAATATCTTTTTTTACAATCGCTTGGCTGGGGCATTGCCAATAGTTTATGGCAGGCAGCCTTACTATGGCTTCTATACAAAATCATTATTAGCTCCAACAAAAATGCACCTGCCTTATTTAAACATCATGTAAGTTTATTGTTGCTTTTTGGTTCGTTTGCATGGTTTGCCACTACCACCATTTTAAATTATTTATTATTACAAAACGCCGGTAGCGAAGCAGCTGCAATTACCTGGTTTAATATTTCTGAGAATTTTGTTGCATCGCTTCAGTATGTTTCTTTACTCTATTTGTCGCTTCTTTTATTTCATTGCATTTTGTTTATAAAAAAACTGAAATCTTTATTTGGTCTTAAGCATAACCAATTAATAAAAGCACCGGTATCTGTTCGGATTTTTACCGAACAAACAGCTTTGCATATTGGCATAAAGAAAAAAGTAAGTATCTGGCTGAGCGAAAAAGCAGATGTTCCTTCTGTACTAGGTTTTATAAAACCGGTGATATTACTGCCTGTAACAGCACTTAATAATCTTTCTATACCACAGGCAGAGGCTGTGATATTGCATGAACTGGCGCATATTAAACGCAATGATTACATAATTAACTTTGTACAATGTTTTATTGAATTGGTAATGTTCTTTAATCCGTTTATAAAAATGCTGGGCCATGTGGCCCGGAAGGAAAGGGAAAATTGTTGTGATGACTGGGTACTTAATTACCGTTACTGCAAACATGAGTACGCATCAGCATTGATGTTGCTTGAACAAAACCGTTCTTCATCCATTCAATTTGCGCTGGCTGCCACTAATGGCAAAAGAAATTTGCTTGGCAGAATTAAAAGATTATTTGCAGCCGAGCCGCAAGTGAGTTTTTCGCTTTTACAAAAAATTAAATTCAGCGCTGTAAGTATTTTGCTGGCCGCAACTATATTGCTTGTTTTACCTTTTGCCAATAGCAATAAAACAACAATTGCAACTGTATTGCCAACAACTGTAACACAAGAAACTACCACCGCTACCCCACTGTTTGCTTCTGTAAATGAAAGCCCGGAGAATAATTACAGTGAAATAAAACCTTTGCATATAACAAACAATCTTCCTGTTCCTTCTTCGACAGAAACAAAATATGAAGAGCAACAAAAAACAATTGAACCCGATATTGCTGAACCGGCAGACATAGAAGAATACACTACTGCACTAATCAATGAAGAATTATTAAAAGCAGCTGCAGATAAAGAACTGCAGCAAATGACTTTGCAGATTGCAAATAAAGGGCTCGAAATAGCTCAATCAATGATTGTAAAAATTGAAGAAGAACAATCTGGCAGTAAAGACAGGAAAACTTATGTTGTTGAATTGAAAAACAATAATGGCAACCCCGAAGTAAAACCACTGATTATTCTAAATAAAAAAGTAAAGGAGCTTTCTGAAAAAGTGAAGGCTCAGGCAAAAATCAATATTAAACTGGCTGATTCACTAAAAGCTATTGCAAGCCAGTTACGCATTACGTCATAAACTATACCCTTGCTGTAACTTCAAGCCTGTTTCCATCAGGATCAAGTGTTTCAAATTCATAATACCCATCGCCGGTTTTTCGTGGGCCACTAAGTATTGTAAAATTATTTGCTTTTAACTCTTCTGCCTTTGCATCCACCTCTTCAATTGTATTTACTCCAAAGGCAAGATGAATAATACCGAGGTGCTGTTTCTTTACTGTATCATTCATATTGGCTGGCACTCCTTCCATGCTCATAATTTCAAGCCTTGCACCATTATTAAAACTGATAAAATAACTATTGAATTGCTTAACCGGGTTTGTATATTTTTTATTTGAAGTACCTCCAAAATATTTACAATAATAATCTTTTAACAGTTCAAGATTATTTGTCCAGATAGCAACATGTTCTATTATCATAGCTTAGTAAATAACCGTTACATAACCGGTAATTGGTTTACGTCCGCTGCCGGGTTCGATAACATAGTAGTAAGTTCCAAATGGCACCAGTTTACCTTTGTAAGTTCCATCCCAACCCGGTGCCCTGTAGCCAAGTGTTTCATACACCACCTGGCCATCCCGGTTAAATACTTTGATGCGGCATTCCGGATAAGACTCAAGATATTTTATTACCCATGTTGGATTTACGTTATCGCTGTTTGGTGTAAACGTATTCGGTATTACCGGTGCTTTTAAAACTTTTATAAATACACTATCCCTGTCGTAGCAGCCGCCGTTTGCAACCACCAGCAGCTGGTAGGTTATATCATCAGTAATGCCCTTTAATACTGGCTTCAATATGATATTATTGTTTAAATAATTACCAAGTCCTGTTGGCACAGTTTGCCATAAATATTGCAACCCGTTGCCGCTTGCAGTTGCATCCAGTGTAATCTCCCCTCCTTCCAGCAGCACCCTGTCAGGGCCAGCATTCATAACGGGATTTGCAAATACTGTAAATGCTTTTGTGGCGGTATCCTTACATCCAAAACTGTTTTCAACCTGCAGTTCAATCCTATATACTTTTGCGGTATTGTATGTTTGTGATGCAGGAAATTGCAGGATGCTTGTACTGCCATTATCAAAATTCCATAACCATTTATTTATAACACCATCAGCACCTGTACTGATATCGCTAAATTTTACTGACTGTGTTTCACAAATACTTACACTATCAGATGTAAAATCTGCAGTTGGCTGCGGATGAATGATGCTAACAGGTGTAGTAACTGAATCTTTACAACCTTCACCACTGGTACAAACTAATGTTACAAAATATGTTCTGTCTGTATTAAAAATATGTGTTGGGTTTTTAGATACAGAGGTATTATTGCTTCCACTTGCAACATCATCAAACCGCCATGAATAGGTAAAAGCATTTTCGGTGCCATCTGCAATAGTGCTGGCATCGGTAAAAGTAATAGATGCGTTTGGCAGGCAGGCACTTGATGGGAATGTGAACCGTGGCTGCGGTAATGGATTTACATCAACAGTTTTTTGTCGTGATACTTTACAACCATTAATTGTAGTAATAGTAAGTGTAACAATATATTGCTGATAGAGGGCAAATGTATGGGTAACAGCAGCACTTGTATTATTATTTACCACAGCTGTTCCATCTCCAAAATTCCAACTCCAGTTTACTATACTTCCGCTTGCAGATGGTATAGAAGAAGAATCCGTAAACGTAATTGTATTTTTTTCGCAGGTGGGCTGGCTAAAGCCAAAGTTTGCAGTGGCCGGAGCAAGTACTGTAATAATGTTAGACGCTGTATCAACACAACCAAATGCAGAAGTGTATGTATATAATATCCTGAAATTGCCAACACCTGTTACAGATGGATTAAATAAACCAGTATTGCTGATACCGGGACCTGTGAATACAGCAGTGCCGGGTACCCCACCAATTTCTGATGCTTCTGTTAGCTGGTAACTCACTGCATCAAGACAAACGGGAGGTACATTGTTAAATTGAACTTTTGGTGAAGCATTTACAGTTATCCTTTTAGTAACTGAGTCAACACAACTGGTGCCGGAGTAAGACTTATACCTTACAAAGAAATCCTTTGTAAACGGAGACTGAAAATCAGGATACAAGTGTTTATATTCTTTATTAAAAGCAGGTAATTCATCCGCATCTTTTATACTGTAATTGCCCAAAACATCCCAGTAAATTTCAACACGGGTAACATTACCAAAATTTACAGTAGAGCTATCTTTTATCGATACAGAATCGTTGGCACACCAGGCTACTGGAGCCTGTTGAATAAAATTAGCTTTTGGCACATCTCCATTTACAGTAAATGACTGGCGCAATGAATCAACACAACCATCATTGCTTGTTACAGTTAATGTAGCTGTATATAATCCAATAGCATTATAGCGATGTGTTGCATTTAAACCATTAAATGTGTTATTGACTCCAGAACCAGGATCGCCAAAATTCCAATGCCAGTTGGTAATTGCAGATGGAGCTGCTATTGATGAAGTATCAACAAACTGAGCCGATGCATCGGTAAGGCAAACTTCAGGAGAAATGAAGCCTGGCTTTGGCAAGGGGTTTATCCTTATCGTTTTTGAAAACAACGGCAAAGCACTACGGCAACCTTTATCAGTAAGCAACCCAAGGGAAATTGTATAAGTTCCCGTAGTATCATATTTGTACATAAAGGGCAAGCCGTTATTAATCACAGAATCAGGGCGGCCATTACCAAAGTTCCATGTATAATCAGTAATGTTTCCTGCACCCGCTACAGAAGCGTTAGTAATTGTAATATTATTTTTTTCACATACAGGAGCTGCCACATTAAAGTTTGCAACCGGCAAAGGGTTTACTATTACACTTTGTGTTGCTGTATCGCTGTTGCAACCAACATTGGTAACAACCCAGTGTGTAACTGTAAATGTATCTGCAGTAGCATAAGTATGTGTTGAAGGCTGGCCAGTTCCGTTAGTTTCATCGCCAAAATTCCAGAACCAGTTTGTAATAGTATTACCTTGTCCATTACTTGTACTGCTAAGACGGGTAACTGTATTAAAACAGTTTTCAGGATTCACAGTAAAACTGCCGCTTGCTTTTGCATAAATATTAGTAAACACTTTGGTACTGTCATCAACACAACCGGCAGCACTTGTTACAGTGAGTTTTATTGTAAAGGGCCCTGCGGTGCTATAAAGATGAGTTGGATTTTTTATTGCAGCACTATCCCTTACTCCACTTGAAGGTTCCCCAAATTTCCATTTCCAGCTAAACCCTGCCTCTGACCCATCAGCAATAGTACTGGCGTCTGTAAAGGCTGCCACATCATAAGGCAAACAAACTTTTGTTGGCAAAGTAAAATCTGCTACAGGCGTGGGATTAATAGTAAATGTTTTATCAACGATTGCACTGCGACAACCGCTGGCCGTTTCAATTTGCAGCGTAACAGTTTTAACTCCTGATGTTGTATAGCTATGCAATTGATTAGAGTTGTCAGTAGCACTTATGCTTGCGCCATCTCCAAAATCCCATAGCCAGAAACGGATAGTGCCCGGAGATGAAACCGAGGAAGTGTCACTAAACACAACTTCTTTATCCTGGCACAAAGGATTTGAAATACCAAACCTTGCTACGGGAATATCTGTAACAACTATTTGAGTGTCTTTAACCGCACTTATACAACCAATGTTTGTTATCAGGCTAAACTTAACATTGTAAATACCCGGCGATGTATATTTATGAACAGGATTGTGTTCATTACTGCTGTTACCATCACCAAAATCCCATGTCCATTGATAAGAATAAACATCTTCATCATAAAATGATGCGTCAGAAAATTTTACTGAATCTGTAACACAACCATTATGTATCCAATCTACAGCAGGTGTTGGTGTGTTTCTTACAAAAATGGTATCATCCTTTGTTTGAATATTACCACAGCCA
Source organism: uncultured Ferruginibacter sp. (assembly GCA_964494815.1). Classification (GTDB taxonomy): domain Bacteria; phylum Bacteroidota; class Bacteroidia; order Chitinophagales; family Chitinophagaceae; genus Ferruginibacter. Next base: position 11,150 of record CAZBTD010000102.1, read on the forward strand.
TCTGTACCGGCAGTACCTGCACTAATAGATAGCGGATAATTACCAGCCGGGCAGTATGTATATGGTGTGGGCAATTTATAGCGCCATACCTGTTTGCCATTTATTAAATAAGTACTGTCTGCCACTGGAGCATTATCTGTTACATCTACCTGGTATCCCTTAAAATCCCACTTGAGCGAAAGAGGCTGATAAGGATATGTAATAGTATAATAAAAAGGAGTACAAGCACAGGCAGAGTTGGTTCCCGAAATGTTTAACGGATTGAGTGGCTCAATAAAATTATACAAATCCTTAAGATTGGTTCCTGCATTATAACCATAAGATTCTGCGTTCCCATATCCATAGGCAATAGCATTAAAGCCACTGTCTGAGCTTAAAGTATGTGCCCCTGGATCCACACTTATCTGTGCATAACTGTAAGCAGGGTCCTGCGGATGCGGCAAAAAAAGAAATGGAGTTGATACTCCTGTAATAGAAAAGGATGCAACGCCGGCAGTTTTAATTACCACATTTATCCAGTGTTGAGTAATAGCATTAAACCCGGTTGAGTTTAATATTACCTCATCAATTGTTTGTTCTATTGGGCTCAGGTAAATCATTTCCGGATCACCTAAACCACCAATAAAATTATTACCACAGGCACCCCGGGTGGTAACATATTGAGAAACCATAATTGGCTCGTCAGACTCTATTATTAATGGCTGATCAGTTGCAGGCACATCATAATAGAAATTATTAGTAAGGCCTGCCTGTATCACACCATTTACTTTTACCACAGCTGCAGGGTTACTTACACCAATCCTGAATGGATTAAAGGGCATATTTTGAGTGGGTACCGTAAGAAATTTTTTACCCCAGGCAGTTTTTGGAAAAGCCTGGGCAATAAGATTGTCTGCACTTGTCTGTCCGTAATCACCACCACATCCCAGCATAATTTTACCGGAGCCGGAAAACACTGCAATTTTTTTGCACCCAACACCGCCTGCACTAACTGATTGTATTTTAGAACCGCTTAAGTCAACACCGAAGTCCGTATTACCTGCCCCACCCGTAAGCTGACCCATTACATTATAAATCTCCCCTTGGTTAAGTGTAACTACAAAGGGAACATTAGCAGGGTGGGTAAGTGTTTGTGCAGAAGGTGTTATTTCTACAGTAGTAGTGCCTGTATCCGTAGCCACAACATAAAAAAAGCTGTTTGAAGATGGTTCATTGGATACTTGCTCTACATTCATGGAATAGTACTCTTTACCAAGTGTGTTTGTTGGGAAAAGTACAGTTGCTCCCGATACACTTTGATTATAGATATGAGCATAGGCAACTACAGGTCTGTCTGCAGTAACATGTATGCCAGTACTGAATAATCCCTCTGTGGTAAGCCTTGCATCCTGAAAACCAGATTTAGGAATGGCAGCAGAAATGGCTATCGTTCCAGGTGCCACATTACTAATATTCTCAACGTAACCAACAGAAGGTATTTCAATTTTGATATTGGTAAACCTGTTAGCTACATTTTCGGTAGCAAAGTATAATACCATTTCCTGTCCATTAACTCCACCTC
>CAZBTD010000103.1:0-12467 GCA_964494815.1 uncultured Ferruginibacter sp.
ACTATCAAATTGTAAAATGTTTTAGAGATGAAGACTTGCGTGCAGATAGGCAACCAGAGTTTACACAGATAGATTGTGAAATGAGTTTTGTGGAGCAGGAAGACATACTAAACATGTTTGAAGGTTTGGCAAAACGCATTTTTAAAGATGTAAAGAATATTGACTACTCCGAAAAAGTTGAAAGAACAACCTGGGAAGAAGCGATGTGGACCTACGGCAACGATAAGCCCGACATCCGTTTTGAAATGAAGCTGTGCAATTTGAAATTCCCTGCACATACTTTCCCGGCTAAAGAAAGTATTTCATCCTTAATAGCGGGAGAATTTGCCGTGTTTAATGATGCTGAAACAGTAATTGCCATTGCAGTACCTGGTTGTGCAGAATACAGCCGCAAACAAACAGATGAATTGACTGAGTGGGTAAAGCGTCCGCAAATTGGCATGAAAGGTTTGGTATTTATAAAGTGCAATGCAGATGGTACATATAAGAGCAGTGTTGATAAATTCTATACCGAAGACAAATTGAAAGCAATAGCAGATGCTGCTGGCGCAAAAGCTGGCGACTTGATATTGATACTGGCTGGTGCAGAAGAAAGAACAAGAAAAGCAACCAGTGACCTGCGGATGTATATGGCTGATAAATTAGGTATGAGGAAGGATGATGAATTCAAATTGCTGTGGGTGCTGGACTTCCCACTATTTGAATATGCAGAAGAAGAAAACAGGTGGGTGGCGAGACATCATCCATTTACATCGCCAAAGCCTGACCATATTCCGGTGATGATAAACAATAATCCTAAAATTGAAAACGCTGCAGAATACTTGAAACATCCTTATGCCAATATTAAAGCCAATGCTTATGATATGGTATTGAACGGAAATGAAATTGGCGGTGGTTCAATAAGAATTTTTCAGAGGGAATTGCAGGAAAAAATGTTTGAAGCACTGGGCATGGACAAAGAAGAGCAACTGCACAAGTTTGGTTTTTTGTTAGGCGCTTTTGAATATGGTGCTCCTCCGCATGGAGGCCTGGCATTTGGCTTCGACAGGCTGTGTGCTATTATTGGCGGCAGCGAAAGCATCCGTGATTTTATCGCCTTCCCTAAAAATAACAGTGGCAGGGATGTAATGCTGGATGCACCAAGTGCAATTGATGCAAAGCAGTTTGAAGAGTTGCAGATAAAGCTGGATTTGAAGTAAAATATTTTTAAAAGATTTTAATGGCCGCTATTATTTTATAGTGGCCATTTTTATTTAAAGATGATTAGCGAAATTTGAGCAATGAATCTTCCTCCACTTGCCGAACGCCTTCGCCCCAAATCACTCCATGAGTTAGTTGGCCAGCAGCACCTTACCGGCAAGGGAAGTATTTTACGTACTGCAATAGAAAATGGCAAAATACCTTCCATAATTTTATGGGGTCCACCGGGTGTAGGCAAAACGACCATTGCCAATATCATTGCCCAAACATTGCAATCACCATTTTATCAACTCAGTGCTATTTCATCTGGTGTAAAAGAAGTGAGGGAAGTAATTGATGCTGCAAAAAAACAATCCAATGTTATTCTATTTATTGACGAAATTCACCGCTTTAATAAAGGGCAGCAAGATGCTTTATTAGGAGCAGTGGAAAAAGGTATTATCACTTTAATTGGTGCTACTACCGAAAACCCGTCTTTTGAAGTAAATAGCGCCTTGCTCAGCCGCTGCCAGGTGTATGTATTAAAGTCATTGGATGAAAGTGACTTGATACAACTGCTTAATCATGCATTGAAAGATGATGAAGTGCTGAAGAAGAAAAAGATTGAATTAAAGGAATCGTCTGCACTCATAAATATTTCTGGCGGTGATGCAAGGAAACTGTTGAATCTTTTGGAATTAGTTACAGATGCCATGGGAGAGGGAGATATTACTGATGACAAAGTAATGAACATTGCACAAAAGCGGATTGCACTCTATGATAAAAAAGGCGAACAGCACTATGATATCATTTCAGCATTTATTAAATCTATCCGTGGCAGCGACCCAAATGCAGCCGTGTATTACCTGGCAAGAATGATAGAAGGAGGAGAAGATGTAAAGTTTATTGCAAGAAGGTTGTTGATTTTAGCAAGCGAAGATATTGGCAACGCAAACCCTAATGCGCTATTACTGGCCAATGCAACATTTGAAGCAGTAAACAAAATTGGTTATCCTGAATCGCAATTAATATTGTCTCAATGTGCAATTTATTTAGCAAGCAGCGCAAAGAGCAACTCCGCAACTGTTGCTATTGGTACTGCAATAGCGGCTGTAAAAAACCATGGCGACCTTTCGGTTCCGCTCCATTTGCGTAATGCACCTACCAGGTTTATGAAAGACCTTGGTTATAAAAAAGGCTATGAATATTCACATGATTACGATAACAATTTTTCTGTACAGGAATATTTACCCAAAGAAATTGCAGGACAAAAAATGTATGAACCGGGCAGTAATGCAAGAGAAGAAGAAATGCGTAAATTTTTAAAAAAACTGTGGAAGGAAAAATACGGTTATTAAGTTTTTGTAATTTTATTAAGCCGATATTGATTAATTTACCTTTTAAAACCAAGCAAATGCCCCTACGCAAGTTTTTACTTACTTTTTTTATCATCGCTGCAGTTGTTTCTTGTAAAAAAGAAACCGTTAACAATAACAATTATAATGAAGCACCTGCCGCTACATACCTCAATGTATCTTACGGCACAGATGCACTGCAAAAAATGGATGCATATCTTCCTGCAGGCAGGGATACAGCCGATACAAAAGTGATGGTGCTTGTGCATGGCGGCGCATGGGCTTCTGGTGATAAAAATGATTTTGCTGCTTTTATTGACACTATTAAAAAAAGGTGGCCATCGTATGCCATCTTTAATATCAATTACCGGCTAGCTGCCATCGGCAGCAATAACTTTCCCACCCAGGAATTGGATACAAAGGCAGCCATTGATTTTATTTACAGCAAGAAAAACGAATATCTTATCAGCGAAAACTTTACAGCCGTGGGCGCAAGCGCTGGTGCACATTTAGCATTGTTATATGCATATAAATATTCTACTCCTGTAAGAATAAAAGTAGTAGTGGATTTTTTTGGGCCTACTGATATGAATGATTTGTATAACAATCCTGGCCTTGTGCCGGCATCAACTATTGGAGACATCGTTGGTGCTACTCCTTCATCCAACCCAGCCTTGTATTTTCAAAGCAGCCCAATAAAGTATGCCACTATCAGCGCTGCCTGCCCCACTATCATTTTACAGGGTAGCGCCGACTTGTTAGTGGATGTAAACAGGCAATCAAAGGCGCTCAGGAACCAACTGCTTATTGAAGGCGTGCCGGTGCAATATGTAGAGTATGCCGGTGCTGGCCATGGCGATTGGGACAGTAACACTTACTCAGACGCCTTTGCCAAAATACAGGCGTTCTCTAATATCCATAATCCGTAATATGCTGCGGTTTAAAAAATTGCGAACTCAGCTTGCAGTTGCTTTTTATTTTTTTGCTGCATCAATTTTTTGCAGCCATTTTGTTTGTGCACAACCAGCAGCAAGCAACATTATTCTTATAGTAAAAGAAACCAAAACGGAAAGCAGGCAAAAACTCTACAAAAGCCTTGTGAATGGTATCAACAGGAATTTATCCATGCCGTTAACAGATAGTACAGAAGAAAACTGGATGGATGCTTTTTATTCCATTGAATTATTGCGGTATAAATCGCCATGGGCTGAAAATAAACTGCACGAGGTATTTAATGGAATTGTAAAAAGGAGTGGCGCCTTTCAATATTCACTAATAGAATGTATATATGATGCTTACCCAAACAGTTTTGAAAAGGAAGTATCATTTTTATTTGATACCACAACAGATGTAAAGTGCTTTGCCGCCTGCGCTGCATATTTACTTAGAAAAAAAAATGAAGATATAAGCATACTCAAAAAGATTGCAGTCAAAAAAAATCAATTCCCGGAAAATCATCAAATATTAAATGCTTTATGGTTTTATACAGTTTATATAAAGCAGCCTCTCCCACCTTTAAAAGATTTGTTGCATCATAATTTTTTTTCCAGCGCAAAAATTGTTTTCAGTTTTCAAAGAAAGAACAGGAATTTCCCGGGTCTTTCCATAGTAAGAGACAGCGCAGGCAATTTTATAAAAGATATCTATGGCAATGTTTTTTCTGTTCCTCAATTGGCAAGAAGCATTACTAATCTTCCTGGTTATTTAAGCAATGGCAATACACCACAGGGAATTTTCAGAATGAAAGGCATCGATGTAAGCAAAAGTATTTTTATTGGCCCTACTCCCAACATTCAACTTACTATGCCGGCAGAAACCAGTATTAGTAACTTCTTTAACGACAGCACCATTAGTGATTCTTTATGGACGATTGACTGGTACAGGAGTTTACTGCCCAAAAGCTGGGCAATTTATACCCCTTTCTATGAAACTTTTTTTGCAGGGATATGTGGCCGCACAGAAATAATTGCTCATGGCACCACTGTCGATCCAAATTATTATAAAGGCACTTCTTATTATCCACTTACTCCTACACTTGGTTGCCTGTGTACAAAAGAAATATGGGATGAGGAAAATGGAAAGAGAACACAAAGCGATCAGCAAAAGTTAGTGGACGCTTTACAAAAAGCAGGTGGCGCAGATGGATACTATATCGTTATTGAATTAAACGATGAGCAGCGTGCTGTTGATATCAATGATATTTTACCTTATTTAAAATAATATGCAATTAAAGTGGACATATAAAGCCTTTAAGGAACTGTCTGTTGGCGAACTGTATGCAATACTGCAATTACGCAATGAAGTTTTTTCTGTAGAACAAAACTGTGTGTACCAGGATGCAGATAATAAAGACCAGCCTGCATATCATTTATGCGGATGGAATGGAGATACACTTGCTGCTTACTGCCGCATTTTACCAAAGGACATTTCATATACTCACCCCAGCATTGGGCGTGTGGTTACTGCACCACAGCACCGCAAAGGTGGATATGGAAGGGAAATGATGCTACTGGCCATAAGAAAAACGATTGAGCAGTTTAATGACCCAATAATCATCATCAGTGCACAACTCTATCTCAAAAAATTTTATGAGTCCATTGGCTTTGCACAAATAAGCGATGAATACATGGAAGATGGCATACCGCATATTAAAATGCAGTATGGAAAAGCTGTTTAATAAACTTATAAATAGGTTATTCCACTAAATGATTGCCTATATGTTCTTCCACAATCCGGAAATATGTTGCCGCTTAAAGTAAATATCCGCCAACTGCTATAAATATCATCCGAAACTGCAATATTTCCTACCCTTTTGCGTTTACATAAGGTTAGCAAAGTTGTTTGCCGGCCCTGTGCCGTACCCAACAGCGCTTAAAATCCAAACCGCTATTCGGATGAAAAACCTTTTACGCAAATTAATTACAAAAAAAATTGCCCCTGTTTTGTTCTGTGGCGTACTTACACATGCAGCCAGTGCACAACACCTTATGTTTAACCTGGGCAATGCAAAAGTGGAGGCTGGAATAAACTTTGGCCCAACATTTTTTCTCGGCGATTTAGGTGGAAAGGTAGGTAAGGGCACTACATTTATAAAAGACCTCAACTACGAACTTACAAAGTTGATGAAAGGTGCATTTGTTACTGTTTATCCCAACGAATGGCTTGGTTTCCGTATAGCAGGGCAATACACTTATGTAGAAGGTGTTGACAGTATCATCAGCACACATGGCGTGGATGAATTGTGGCGCAAGCAACGCAACCTCGATTTCAAAAGCAATATGTGGGAAGCATATACGGCAATGGAATTCTTTCCACTTCAATACATCAACCGCAACGATGAGGAATACGACCCACGTTTTCGTCCTTATATTTTTGGCGGTGTAGGATTATTTCATTTTAATCCTAAAGGTTCTCTTAAAGATCAAAATGGAAATGTATCATGGCATGAGTTGCAACCGCTGCGTACAGAAGGCCAGGGCTTTGCTGAATATCCCGATAGAAAACCTTACAAACTCACACAAATGAATCTGCCTTTTGGTGGCGGTTTCAAATATATTATTGACGACAATTTTAATGTAGGGCTTGAGTTGCTGTATAGAAAAACATTTACAGATTACATAGATGATGTGAGCACCACTTACATCAATCCAGATTATTTTGCCAATAACCTGCCTGCTGCTGACGCAGCTATTGCAAGATCAATAAGTGATAAAACAATTGGGTATGTAACACCAGGTGTTACCCGTTTTCAGCCAGGCGACACCCGTGGCTTTCCCCAACACAAAGACGCTTACTTTTCATTTCTTTTCAAATTAGGCGTAAGGTTTGGTGATGGCGGATATGGAAATGATGGAGGCGCTAATCATGGTGGCTACGGTGGCAGGTGGAGAAGTTCTACAAGATGCCCGGTGCGTTTTTAAAGAGACTGAAATTTAATATCCATAAATATGAAAAACGGTTTACACTTTAATCCTGTGCTGTTTAAGATGGTGCTGCTTGTAACCTGTTTTATGCTGGTGATGCTGTACAACAAATCCAAGGGTGCAGATATGCCCTCAGCAAAGCATACAACTACTGAGCACAACATTCATAACACAGTTGCAGTAAAATAAAAAAGAGCTAATAATAATATTAAAAGCATTCACCAAAAAGGTGAATACAAGCGATGCCGTGCCGGAAAGAGTCAAACCAGTGAAGCATGTGCACACGATACATGCTCCCCCTGAAACCACATTTTCTTTCTTGCTAGTCATTGATTATTAAAAAAAGCCCCCGAGTTGTCGGGGGTATTTTTTTCAAAAATTATAAAACCATTTACTCAATTCAACCACTCTTATACCCTTTATTAGGATAGTAAACCTATCTTTAATTTAATATGCTAATTGTATTACCAACTAACAATAACTATTTCTCTTATGCAACATAAAAAAATAACCCTGTTATTTATTATTTTCTTTGCCATTACAAAAACAAATGCACAGGTAACAACACAAGATGGCAGTGGTGGAGGCCAATACCCATTTGAAATAACAGAAGAAGTTTCTCCTGCACAAAGAGAGGCGATAAAAAACAAGCTGCAGCAAAACGAAGCCATGCTGAGGCAACAGGGCAAACTGCCTGTAACATTATCAACGCAGGCGCAGGCTTTTATATGGCCAATTAAACAAGCACTGAATTATAATGATCCGGGCTTTTATGGCATCTCTAATTACATTGATGAAAACACAAACTATCCTAACCAGTTGCTTGATTATAATTGCGGCAGCAGAACCTATGATCAAAACTCTGGCTACAACCATAAGGGAACTGATATTTTTACCTGGCCATTTTACTGGGATAAAATGAACAATAATAAAGTACAGGTGATTGCTGCAGCGCCGGGAACCATTCTTGGTAAAGACGATGGTAACTATGATCAAAACTGTGCTTTTTGCACCAGCGCCTGCAACTGGAATGCTGTATATATTTTGCATGCCGATGGCAGCGTGGCATGGTATGGCCATATGAAATCAGGAACACTCACCAACAAAACTGTAGGACAGGCTGTTGCTGAAGGTGAGTACTTAGGTGTGGTAGGAAGTTCCGGGAACTCAACAGGGCCACACCTGCATTTAGAAGTATATACCAATACTTCTTATACACAGCTGGTTGATCCATGGGCAGGCCCGTGTAATTCTTTAAATGGCAACACAAGCTGGTGGGCAAGCCAGCAGCCTTACTATGTTCCCACATTAAGCAAAGTAATGACAGGAAGTGCGGCTCCGGTTTTTACACAATGCAACACAGGCGAATCTATGAATCAAAAAATAAACTTTACTCCCGGGCAAATAATTTATTTATCATCTTATTATCGGGATCAATTAGCCGGCACACAAGCGATACATACGCTGTATATGCCTGATGGTTCGCAATACCTGAGCTGGAATGCCAACCTGGATGTTTATTATTCTGCATCATACTGGTGGTTTTCAAGAACGCTGCCTGCCAATGCACAGCAAGGCATATGGCGATACGAAGTAGTATATAATGGTAATGATAAACAAAGTACAAATTTTGTTGTGGGTGATGGCGCTATTACTATTTGCCCCAACAACGACAATATACTTACGGCAAATATCAGCGGCAGCAATTTTCAATGGCAGGTGGATGCAGGCGCAGGATTTACCAATATTAGTGATGGTGTTAATTACAGCGGCACCAATACAGCACAACTAACACTGAAGAACGCCCCTACTTCTTTTTATGGATATAAATACCGCTGCGTTGAAAATTCTTTTGGTTTACTGTACAGCAATGTGCTTACTTTAAAATTTACCAGCTACTGGATGGGTGCCAAAAGCAACCGCTGGGAAGAGCCTGCCAACTGGAGCTGCGGCAATGTACCAGATGCTAATACAGATGTAGTAATAAATGGCGGCGCTCCCAATACGCCGGTTGTTTCTTCAATGGCATTTTGCAGGAGCACAAGGTTATTCTCTGCATCAGCAATAAGAGTGAATACAGGTTTTAATCTTACAATTACGGGGAAGTAATAATTAATCAAGTACCTATCCAAATACATCAGGAAATTCAAAAGCAAAGAGGAAATATCCAGCAACTCCAATGGCAAAAAGTAATGAGGAAATTTTTGGAAATGATTTTTTATTAATTACCAGTATCAAAATGCTAATAATAAACCATGCTGGAACAGCTAAAAAAGACAACATTAATAATATTATGCTGAAATAATTTAAACCCAATAACCCGATTGAATATGGATCAGTTTGTACATATTCCCTGGGTATTGTTTTAAAATGGATAATTCCAATAAGCACCTGTATTAAAAAAGTAACGAACCAAATAAATGGTATGAGTGAAATAATCCAGTGAATGAGTTTTAATAATTTCATATTAATTCAACTCCGGCTTTAAATATTTCCCCGTAAAACTCTCTTTCACCTTCACCAAACCTTCCGGTACACCTTCATATAAAACCAATCCACCTCCATCGCCGCCTTCGGGGCCAATGTCAATAATATGATCTGCCACTTTTATCACATCCATGTTGTGTTCAATTACTAATACAGAATTACCACGGTCAACGAGTTTGTTTATTACATCCAGCAAATGCTGAATGTCCTGGAAATGCAACCCGGTTGTGGGTTCATCTAAAATGTAAAATGTTTTGCCGGTGTCTTTTTTGCCAAGCTCTGTTGATAATTTTACTCTCTGTGCTTCGCCGCCACTTAAGGTAACAGCGCTTTGGCCAAGTGTGATATAACCGAGTCCAACTTCCTGCAGCACTTTTATTTTGCGATAGATAAAAGGAACAGCATTAAAAAACTCTACTGCCTCATCCACCGTCATGTTCAAAACATCACTGATAGATTTTCCTTTGTAGCGTATCTCTAATGTTTCCCTGTTATATCTTTTGCCATTACATTTTTCACAATGAACATACACATCAGGAAGAAAATTCATTTCAATCACCCTCATGCCACCGCCTTCACACACTTCACACCTGCCGCTTTTTACATTAAAAGAAAATCGTCCTGCATTGTAGCCTCTAATTTTTGCTTCAGGTATCTGTGCAAATAAAGTTCTTATATCGGTGAAGAAACCGCAATAGGTAGCAGGATTGCTTCTTGGTGTTCTGCCAATCGGGCTTTGGTCTATCTCTATTACTTTATCTATTTCTTCTAACCCTTTTATCGCTTTATATTCTAAAGGATTTGCTTTGCTGTTATAACAATACTTACTCAGCAATGGATACAGCGTTTCATTTATCAATGTTGATTTACCACTGCCGCTTACACCTGTTACCACAATCATTTTCCCTAATGGGAATTTCACTGATACGTTTTTTAAATTATTACCCTTCACGCCCGTGAGTTCAATAAACTTGCCATTACCCTTTCTTCTTTCTTGAGGTACAGCAATGGCTTTTTCTCCATTCAGATATTTTGCTGTTTCACTTTTTGATTGGAGCACTTCCTGCGGCGTACCCATCGCCACAATTTCTCCACCATGATAACCAGCCTTCGGCCCAATGTCAACCAAATAATCACTTGCCAGCATAATATCCTTATCATGCTCCACAACTAATACGCTATTACCAATGTCTCTTAAATTTTCTAATGCTGTTATCAGCCGGTGATTATCTCTTTGATGCAAACCGATACTCGGCTCATCCAATATATAAGTAATGCCCTGCAGTTGACTGCCTATTTGTGTTGCCAAACGTATTCGCTGGCTTTCGCCGCCACTTAATGTTTTGCTTGGGCGGTTGAGGGTTAAGTATGTTAATCCAACATCTAATAAAAATTGTAACCGCTCTCTTATCTCCTTTAATACATCTTTTGCAATAGCATTTTGTTTATTGCTCATCCGCAATTCAAGGCCATCAAACCATGCAGCAAGGTTATCTAAATTCATTTCTCCAAGCTCCGCAATGTTTCGGTTATCTATCTTAAACCAAAGGCTTTCCTTCTTTAATCTTGCACCACCACAAGTGCCACATGTTTTTAACTGCGTAAACTTCTCCACCCATTCTCTCAATACATCTGTGCTGTTGCTTGATGAAAACCAGCGCTTAAGCATTGGTATAATGCCTTCATAACTCCCTGTGTATTCATTTGGCACCGTATCATCGCTCAAATCCATTTCAAGTGATGGATTAATTCCTTTGTCGCCAAACAACAACAAATCCAGTTGTTCTTTAGGAATATCTTTTACTTTCTTATCTAAGTTTATTTTATACTTTTTTGCAAAAGCCATCACCTGTTGATACACGCTTGCATCCCGTTCTTCACCCAGCGGAGCAATGCCGCCTTCCTTCACAGTCTTTGTATTGTCTGGTATCACACTTTCCATATCTATTGTATATACACTGCCCAAACCTTTGCAAGTGGGGCAGGCACCATATGGGCTGTTGAACGAAAATGCATTTGGTGAAGGTTCTTCGTAGCTAATGCCGGTATCAATACACATAAGTTGCTTGCTAAACTGTTCCACTTTATCTGTATCATGTACCAGCATAAACATCAACCCCTTTCCCATCTGCAAAGTCTTCTGCACACTTTGGCTTAGGCGAAAACGCATATCATCTGTTACTGCCAGCCGGTCAACCACTGCTTCTATATCATGAATTTTATAACGGTCCACCTGCATCTTTGGCGCCAGGTCTTTTACTTCTCCATCCACTCTCACTTTTACAAAACCTTTCTTGCGGATGTCTTCAAACAATTCCCTGTAATGCCCCTTTCGGCCTCTTACTAACGGTGCCAGCAGGCTTATTTTGTTCCCTTCAAACTTGTCGCAAATATTCTGCACTATTTCTTCTTCGCTGAACTTCACCATTTTTTTCCCCGTGTTGTAGCTGTACGCTTCGCCAACCCTTGCATACAGCAGGCGTAAGAAATCGTATATTTCTGTAACGGTGCCCACAGTGCTGCGTGGGTTTTTGTTGGTGGTCTTTTGCTCAATACTTATCACCGGGCTAAGGCCGGTTATCTTGTCCACGTCGGGACGTTCCATATCACCAACAAACTGCCTGGCATACGCACTAAAGCTTTCCATATAGCGGCGCTGCCCTTCGTTGTAAATGGTATCAAATGCCAGTGATGATTTGCCGCTGCCGCTTACACCGGTAAACACCACCAGTTTGTTCTTGGGAATGTTGATGTCAATATTCTTGAGGTTATGCTCCCGGGCACCAATTACTTCAATAAGATCTTTGTGATTTGTTGTTTCCGCAGTGGGGGCAGTTTTCTTTGTCTTCGCCATTGTTGTTCTCCTGTGTGTAAAGATATGAAAACAAAGATGGAGAGGATTGGTTGTGTACTGAGTAAAAATCGAAGGATTATATAGCCACCAGCTTTTTTTAATGGGAGCATCGTTGTGAACTTGTCCTGTTATTCTATTCTTTCAGTGAAAGAATGGAATAATCTCACTTGTACAGCATACCGTTGTGGAATTTCTATTGAAGCGGAAGACACAAACATACCCTGCATCAGGTATAAAAAAGTGTCATTAAAAAACTATTTTTAGCATGTAATAAAATATGCTGTATGGTTATTAAACCCTTTTTTTTATTTACATTATTATTCTGCGGCCTTAGCACACAAGCTCAAATCAGTTACAGTGTTACTGAATGCCTTTCCGGCGATTGTAACAACGGCACTGGTGTGGCGAACCTTGAGGGTTTCCACGTATATCGTGGCGAATTTAAAAATGGCAAGCCCGAAGGCAAGGGTATGATGCTGCGTTACGACATGAATGCAGAAATACCGGAATACATTGGTGAATTTAAAAGCGGAATGGCCAATGGCAGCGGCACACAGTTGCTGGAAGGCAATGCTATTTATACAGAAGGCATATTCGTTGATGGATGGTTTATTAAAGGGGAAATAAATTTTGAAAATAAGTGGACAGCAAAAATAAATGCTGCCACTA
>CAZBTD010000104.1:0-12451 GCA_964494815.1 uncultured Ferruginibacter sp.
GAATTTTTAGATGCAATTGATGCAAACCTGAAAAAGAAAATGGGATTGTAATCTCAAATAAACAATGATATTTCAAAAACAACGCCCCGGAAATCCCGGGGCGTTTGTATTTGGATGGTTCACAGGAATGCCTCTTTGCAAAATATGTAACTCTTATTTTTTTACCTTCTTTATTTGAAATACCCTTGAAAGGTTAAATCCAAACCTAATCTCTGTTTTATCCCAGCGGTTAGTAGTTTCGGTAATAAAGGCCCTCTCATTCATACCTGCAGCATTAGAAAAATGCAATTGAAATACATGCCCACCAGTTTCAATGTCCACACCAATTGAAAGTGGGTTGTAGGTTACCCCTTCTTCCAGGCCAGTGATGCGGTGAAAATAGTCGGCTGTCAAGGCCATACGTTTGGAGAATTTTATCCTTGCACCTACTCCCACGGAATACACATCATTAGGTTGTGAAGTTAAAAGCACCAGGTTGTTGTGTACCATGGTTGGCATAATCTGCAGCGATATGGCATTGCTGAATTTTCTGCCAATGATGGTTTGAAAATAAAAAGCCATCCTGGAGGTATTGTAGTTTTTAATAGCAGTGTCGGTAAACGGGCTTGTATTATAAGTCATGCCCGCCACCATTGCTACTGTAAAAGGAAAACTGCCGCTGCCAGTTGCCTGCCTGATGGGAGCAAACTTGATGTAACCATCCAGTTCTTTTTTATAAGTGCTTCTTCCAAAACCAAACATCAGGTTTTGAAAAATACCGAAATCAAAGCCCATACGCATACTGGCCTGGTCAAGGCCAAATAAATTTTTGTAGCCTTTATCGATTTGTCCAAACCGGTGCAGTATCCTGAAGTCCATGGTGCCGGGCGAAAGAAACTCCATGGAGTGCCCATTGATAACCCTGGTAGATTTAAAAGCGTTGGTTACCCTTTCTTTTTTGGGTTTCTCTTTTCCTAAAAGCGATATTAGATCATCCGTTTGTTGTGCCTTGACAGTTTCAATTGTATTAAGCTGTACTATTATCAGTAAGCCTGCATATAAAAAATATTTTTTCATTGGATAAAAGTTAAATCGGGTGATTATTGTTTTAGCGGTTCCATAGAGCAATCCACTTTTATTATTGCTTTTTTAGCTACTTTGTCTGCTACCAATTCTGGTATATCGATTTTATAGTCTTTAAAAAGCACATCAAAATCTGCAGCTGCATTTACTTTGCCTGCCTTAACAGTAATCTTCCCATCTGCCTCTACATCTTTTGTTTCGCCATGCAAGGTGAGCTTTCCTTTTGCCTTCACAGGATAAATACCATCTTTTGTATAGTTCACTGTTGCATTATTACTGATAGCACCTTTAAATTCAGCCTTAGGAAACTTGCTGCTCTCCACATAATTTTCGTTAAAGTGTTCCATCATCAATGCCCTGTCAAATTCAAATCCTTTCATCATCACCACAAATTGCATGGCGCCGGTTTTTGTATCCAGCACACATACGGCGCTCTTATTTACAGCATCAATATTTTCCGGTGATTTAGGAACCGTAGCATCAAAAGTGATCTTGCCGGTTTTGGTGAATTGTTTATCCTGTGCCAAAGCGGTAATTGCAGTAACACATGCAAACAGCATAAATACTATCTTTTTCATTGTTATAAATTTTTGTTGTTAAATAATTTATTTACTCTTTTCTATTACACAACGGTTTAAGATAACATCTGCACCAAGGCCCAGTTCATCAGCAACATAGCCGGTACAAATACCTTTTATTTTTACAGGTGAATTTAATTGCATCGTAGCCGCCTGGGCAGATTCAGGACTGTCAATACAGCATCGTACAGACGACATGGAACCATCATCACCCAGAACCAGGGTACAAAAACCCTTATCGTCTTTATCAACTCCTTTTACTATACCCGATACCAGTATCGCTTTGCCGGCATATGCAGCGGTAGCTTTTTTTTCATCTGTGCTGAACTGTGATAGTATTTCTGTTTGTTGTAAAGCAGCTACGGCTTCCATGTCGTGCAGGCTTTTGTTTTTCCTGTTAAATTCTTTGTAAGCATACAATCCGGCTGCGGCAGCAAGTATTATTGCTGCAAAAAAAATCCGCTTTATAATTTTTCTTTTTTTCATTTTTCATTTTTTAATTGTTAGGGCTTCCTTCTTCCACCCACTTTTTAATTTTGGCAATAGAACAATCATCCATTTTAGCTGCTCCTGCCGGCATAGGGGAATAACCAGAGGCATGGGCAATAGTGCCCACCAGCATACCATTAATGGCAATTGCTTTATCTGTATTGTAAGTGCCCATTGCAACACCGCCGCTTGGCCTTGCACCTGAATGACAACTGTAGCACTGCTGATCCAGTATTGGCTGAATGGCGCCACCGTATGAAACTGTATTCATAGTATCACAACCAGTGCTTGCGTAGCGGTACAGGTAATCGGCTTTGTCATAGTAACATGAATAAAGCAGGATTGAAAGTGTTATCGAGGCAAGTAATATTGAAATTGTTTTTTTCATTGTGAATTGTATTTGATATCAGCATGTATGTAGAATAACCTGCCGGTATTGTATTGATAAAACCGGCAGGTTATTACTATGATTCTAATCAGTGTATTTATGTCCGGCAGCTATCCAGTTAATGATAATCTGTTTTTCCGCTGTGGTAAGTGGAGCCTGCGGGCTTATTGGCATTGTAGTCAATGTACCTGTTATGCAGGAGCCATTGATTGCACTCCAACTTGTTACAATGCTGCAGTCATTATCAAAGTTGTAGCCTGCTTTGTTGCCGCCATTCATGTGGCAACCGTTTCCGTTGCTACAACGTGTTGTGATAAGGTTCCGCATTTGTGTAAAAAGAGGGCCTTTTGGTGCAACTCCCACTGCAACTACAACTGAGGCTGTGCAGCCGTTTCCATCTTTTACTCCAATGGTATAGCTTGCCGCAGCAAGGCTGCCAAAAAGATTACTGGTTTGGTAAGCGCCTCCATTTTTGTTATAAGTAAATCCAGTAGATCCTGTAGCAGTTACTGCAATGCTGCCATTGTTTGTAGGTGTAGAACAAGGAACAGTATTTACGATGGCTGTTGTAATTGAGATGTTTACAGAACTACAAGGACTGGAGGCCACCAATGTAACCGTTTTGGCTCCAAGACAACCGTTTGAATTTTTAGCTGTAACTGTATAAGAGCCGGCAGCCAGCCCTGTAAAAGTTCCGCTTGACTGAAATGCTCCATTATTTAAACTATAAGTAAACCCACTTCCACCCGTTGCTGAAGCGGTAATAGAGCCATTCGACTGGCCTGTAGTTGGGTTAACCTGAGCAGTGGTAACAGTAACTGTTACCCCGGCACAAGGGTTTACTGCTGTAAGTGTTACTTGTTTTGTGCCAAGACACCCATTTGAGTTTTTAGCAGTAATTGTATAAGAGCCAGCGGCCAACCCTGTAAAAGTTCCGCTTGACTGGAATGCCCCGTTGTTTAAACTGTAAGTAAAGCCACTTCCACCAGTTGCCGAAGCGGTAATAGAACCATTGGACTGGCCAGTAGCAGGGTTTACCTGTGTGGTAGCAACGGTAACTGTTACCCCGGCACATGGATTAGTAGAACCGAGTGCTACTGCTTTAACACCGGTACAGCCATTTGAATTCTTAGCTGTGATAGTGTAATTGCCTGTTGCCAGCCCTGTAAAAGTTCCGCTCGACTGGAATGCTCCATTATTTAAACTGTAAGTAAAGCCACTTCCACCAGTTGCCGAAGCAGTAATAGAGCCATTTGATTGACCCGTGGTTGGGTTAACCTGGGTGGTAGTAACAGTAACTGTTACGCCTGCACAAGGGTTTGTTGCTGTAAGTGTAACTGCAAGCGCTCCTGTACACCCATTAGAATTTTTAGCTGTAACTGTGTAGTTACCAGCTGCAAGATTACTAAATGTGCCACTGGATTGAAATGCTCCATTATTTAAACTATAAGTAAATCCTGTGCCGCCAGTTGCAGAAGCTGTAATGGAACCATTAGATTGGTTTAATGTAGGCTGCACTTTTGTTGCAGTAACAGCTACTGTTACCCCGGCACAAGGGTTAATGGTTCCAATAGTAACTTGCTTAACGCCTACGCAGCCGTCGGTATTTTTTGCCGTTACTGTGTAGTTGCCTGCGGCTAGATTACTAAATGTACCGCTGGACTGAAAAGCACCACCGTTAAGACTGAAGGTAAAACCCTGCCCCCCCGTTGCTGTAGCTGTGATGGAACCATTGGATGCATTTTGTGCGGCATCCTGTTTGGTAACCGACACGGCGACCGTTACCCCACTACATGGATCATAGGAACCAATAGTAAGAACGACAGAATCTTTACAACCCATTGAATTGCGGGCATACACTTTATAAGTTTCAAAAGGCACAAGACCGCCAAAAAAGCCAGTGTCCTGGTAATGATAATTGTCTAAGCTGTACTCAAAATCTGCACCACCGGTAGCAGTGGCGGTAATAGTACCAGTGTTGTGATTGAGTAATGCATCTGTTTTAACTGCTGTTACTTTAAAGTCAACATCAGCGCAGGTAATTTCAGGTTTGTGCCTGCAACCGAAAATAATTGCTGTTGCTACCAGGCCCAGTGCAACGGCTAATTGTATTTTCTTTTTCATGGAATGGAGTTTTTAGTGATGATAATTGGTTTTGTTAACGAATACATTTTGTTGCTGGTAAAAGGTATTTCAGGTATGTCCTGACCTGGCTTGCCAGGTTAACAAAAGAGCAATAGCATTTCACTATACAAAGCATAAGGCTTTGCACAGCACATTGAAAACATAGTAATTTGCTGAACAGAACACTGCATATACACAATGCTCTGCCTGGTTTTCAGGCTTGATTAGGAATAAAATATATCCAGGTTATTATGGGATAGATTATGACAACAGGCGTGGAGGGTGCTTGAGTTTACTGAGATAAACAGGTTTAACACATTGTGCTATAAATGGCCTGTTGCACATTTCAAAGTCGCTGCCGAATTTTCTTTTGACTGAAAACCGCTCTGCTACAGGTGTGGTAAAAAACACAAAACCAAACCGGTGAATTTGCTTAAACGGAAGTTTGTTGTCCTGCATATCATCTGTAGTGATGCCATCATCTGTACAATAATGCATTACCAGGAAATTGATGAAATTTATTTTGCGATTTTCTGAGTGATGTTGTTTGTAATGATCAACCAATGCTGGCACATCGAATAGCTGGTTAAGCTCTGTATTACCAAAAAGATAAATAGTTAACAGTGATATGGATAAGAGGTTTTTCATCGGTCACAGTGATTAGCCAAAAACTATGCCACCAGAAAACATTGTGGATATTTCAATATTAAAATCTTCTAAACTTAATCCAGAATAAATATTTGAATAACCAACAAAGTATAAAAATATCAAATGCTAATGCGGAAGCTTCTCTCTCATCAATCCATATACCCATGTGCCTGCAACTGCGGATAATAATGTTACAATTATCACTGTAGCACCGGTTCCTATTTGTGCATACATTGGTCCGGGACATGCGCCGGTAATTGCCCAGCCAAAACCAAATAATAATCCTCCGTATACCTGTCCTTTATTAAATTTTTTTGGGTGCAATTCTATCTCTTCTCCATAAATAGTTTTCACTTTCAACTTCTTTATCAGCCACACAGAAATAATTCCAACAACAACAGCGCTGCCAATTACGCCATACATGTGAAAACTCTGCAGGCGAAACATTTCCTGTATCCTGAACCAGCTTATCACTTCTGTTTTTACCAATACAATTCCAAAGGCAATACCAACAAAAAGATATTTGATATTGTGATACCATTTATGCTCCAGCCGGCTTTCATTGATACAAAGTGTATCTAACGAGCGTACTTCAAAATCTGTATTCAATTCTGTTTGTTCTGTTTGCTGCATCATTTTTATTTATAAGGAAAGAATTAATGGAAGAATAAAATTGGCCATAATAAAACCACCAGCCATAAAACAACAGGTAGCTACTAAAGAAGGCCATTGCAAAGTGGATAATCCCATGATAGCATGCCCACTGGTGCAGCCGCCTGCATAGCGGGTGCCAAAGCCAACTAAAAAACCTCCCCCAATCATCATCACAAATCCTTTTAAAGAAAATAAATTGTGCCAGCTGAAAATTTGTGTTGGTATAAGATTATTATAATCTGTAACACCATAGCCTGCCAACTCATTTGCCAGTTTTGGATTTACAACAACAGGATTAGGATTAGCCAAAAATTTTGAAACAACAAATCCACCAATCAATATACCTGTTACAAAATACAAATTCCACATTTCCTTTTTCCAGTTGTATTGAAAGAATGGAATGTCTGCTGGCATACATGCAGCACACACATGCCTCAATGATGAACTGATGCCAAATGATTTATTGCCGAGTAGCAACAATAACGGAACCATTAAGCCAATTAGCGGGCCGGATATATACCAGGGCCAGGGTTGTTTTAGTACTTCTAACATAATAATAAAGGTACGCCGTCAGCGATGACGGCGTACCATAGTTTTTCATAATCAATAATTTTCTTTTAGTTTTTTTACCAATTCGCTCTTCGGAACAACACCGCTTTGCCTCCACACAACATGGCCATTTTTAAACAATAACAAAGTAGGCACAGCACTGATATTATATATGGCTGCAGTTTGTTGATTTTTATCAATATCAATCTTGATGATGCTTGCATTATCCTGCACTTCATCTTTTACCTGCTTTAATACAGGTGCCATCATTTTACAAGGGCCACACCATTCAGCAAAAAAATCAACCAGTACAGGTTTGTCACTGTTTATTATTTCACTAAATGTCATGTTTCTTTTGTTTTTCTTTTTCAAAAATAACAGAACCCAATACTCCACCAACAAGGGCACCGTACAAAGTGCTGTGCAATGGCTTTGAAGTAATCATACATGAACCAGATGAACATCCAACAAAATACCAGTAGAGAAAGCCAAGCAGACTTCCGATAATAACACCTGCAATAAGAGCCTTTTTTGTGCTAACCCACTTCTTCATAAGTTACATTGTCTGATATTTCTTGTTTGCTGGCCTGAGTATGCTTACAAGATGAACCAGCACAACAGCCTGTGTTAAATATTGCAAGAACTGTAAATATTATTCCAGTTATTGCAAAAAGCCAGTCTGATACATACAGCCCTTGTGCCAGAATGGCCAGCCCTGCAAATAATCTTAGTACTCTTATCCCATTCCAGCCTTTTGTTATTGTTTGCTTCATTCAATTTTTAGTTTTGCAGGTATTGATGCCCAGCAATGGATACAAAGGGCAAAAGCTTACCAGGCTTGTGAGTACAAAAACAATCGCCAGCACCAGTAATACAATACCAAAAGTGCCAGTGACTTTGTCAGTAAAAAAAAGCCCTGCAAAAATTGCGGCCAGCAACAGGCGTATTATCCTGTCAGCAGCACCCATGTTTCTTTTCATAAAAAACTATTTAGTGTTGAGTAATTTATTTACAGTATTAATGCTTCCGCCATCCACAATATTCCTGAAACCCATTTTCTCCAGTACAGCTTTAGCAGTCATGCTCCTGTTGCCACTTCTGCAAAAAACAATTATTGGTTTATCTTTTTTCAGCACCTGCACTTGCTGGCTCAACCTGTCAAGAGGAATATTTACAGAGCCTTTTATATTGCCAGATGCAAATTCTCCCGGACTTCGTACATCTAGTAGTAATGCACCGGCTGTAATTGTTTCTTTCAACTTTGAGCTATCTTCTGAAGCAAACAGTTTTTTAAATATTGCTAACATTGTTTCAATTTTTTATTTCATTAATTTACTTTGACAAACGAAATCCGTTACAGGCACATTGGTTTTTGAAATGGCATTAAAACCACCAGCTACTTCTGTAAAATTCCTGAATCCCCTTGCTTGTAAAATAGAAGCCGCTATCATACTCCTGTATCCACCGGCGCAATGCAGATAGAAATGTTTTTCAGGATTAATATCTTTTATCCATTCATTGATATATGCCAGCGGCCTGTTTACCGCATCTTCCACATGCTCCGCCTCATATTCACTTTGTTTTCTTACATCAATAATTTCATCTTCACCAATTTTTACCCTGCTTGCAAAGTCACCTGCGGTAATTCGGTTAACCTTATCTTTTTCCTTTGGCGAACTATGCCATGTGCTGTAACCACCATTCAAAAACCCACGAACATTATCAAAACCCACACGGCTTAATCTTGTCACTGCTTCTTCTTCTTTACCGGGTTCAGTTACTAACAAGATTGGTTGCTTCACATCTACTATCATTGCACCAACCCAGGGTGCAAAATCCCCACTCAAACCAATATTGACAGAACGTGGAATAAACTCTTTTGCAAATGCTGTATCATTTCTTGTATCCAATATCAATGCTTCCGTTTCTTCTGCCTCAGCTTCAAATTCGTTGGCACTTAATTTTCTTAATCCATGATGCAACACTTCATCAAAACTTTCATAGCCTTTTTTATTCATAGCCACATTCATTCCGAAATACCCGGGCGGTGGCAACAATCCATCTGTTACTTCTTTTACAAATTCTGCCTCTGTCATATTTGCCCTCAAAGCATAGTTTAGTTTCTTTTGTACACCAATAGTAGAAACTGTTTCAGCACTCATGTTTTTTCCGCAGGCGCTTCCTGCACCATGGCCGGGATATACAATTACATCATCGGGCAAAGTCATTATTTTATCTCTTAAAGAATGATACAAAGTAGCAGCCAGTTGTTCCATCGTCATGTGAGCTGCTTTTTGTGCAAGGTCGGGGCGGCCAACATCACCAATAAATAATGTATCCCCTGAAAAAATTGCATTCTCTTTTCCGTTTTCGTCAATCAGCAAAAAAGTTGTGCTCTCCATTGTATGCCCCGGTGTATGCAACACTTTTATTTTCACATTGCCTAATTCAAAAATTTGCCCATCAACAGCAGAAACACAATTAAATTCACAAGCAGCGTTAGGCCCGTAAATAATTGCAGCACCCGTTTTTTTACCCAGGTCAACATGACCACTTACAAAGTCTGCATGAAAATGCGTTTCAAAAATGTATTTCAACTTCACATTATCTTTTTCAAGCCTTTCTAAATAAGGCTTTATTTCTCTCAATGGATCTACAATGGCAGCTTCGCCATTACTGGTAATGTAATAAGCGCCTTGCGCCAGGCAACCGGTATAAATTTGTTCTACATTCATAGCTTTTAGTATTTAAAATTTGATGGTGTAAAGTTGATACTTGTAATGAAGCCGGATGGTGACTTTTGTTACATTGTAAAATGTTTTTTGTCATGTTTTTGTCAATACTATAAATACACATTCACATTTAATAAAAACTGGTTTCGCTTTACCAACTCGTTGTGCTGGTTTTGCAATGTTTTTTGAAAACCGATATTATACTCAACATTATGCAAATGCCATTGCATCATGCAATAAATTCTGTCCTGGTCGAACCCGGTAACTTTATCCTGTATTTTTAAAAACAATTCATTATTTACAACAGTGTTCAATACGGAATGTTTTGCCAGCTCTTTTAATTCAATCGTAAGGTTATTCTGAAAACGGTACCGGTACATCCGTATATCGTTCCCGGTTTGTGGTTTAATAGTTCTTATTTCAGCCAGCAGCCTGTTACGAAAAACCATCTTTTTAAAATTGTCTTTTCTAAGCAATCCAAAGTTGTATTGTGTTTCACTTGCATTTGATAAATCGCCCTTTGCATTTTTCACTTCTGCTGTTTTTGCAATAAAAAAAGAACCAACAAGCGAATATTTTTTATCCAGGTTATAAAACAACCAGAGCCTTATGCTTCTCATTAATGGCAAATCAAAATTATTTTTATTGGCAAACTGGTAATTAGCCTGCTGCCTGAAATTAAAATCAACAACGCCACTCCATTTTGTATTGATACTTTTTGTAAAACTTAATTTACTCCAAAACTCATTATGCGTTTGTGCAATTGTTTTACATGCAAACAATAAAGCTAAAAAGCTGACAGCAATTAACTTCACCTGATAAAAATTTCTTTTGTAATAATGTAAATACCCATTGCCAATACAAACCATCCAAAAGCTGGTTTTAGTTTTGTTCCATCAATTTTTTTCGACAGCATATTGCCAATAAAAATTCCGGCAACAGCAAAAGCAGCAATCGTTAAGAGAAATTGCCAATGAATAGAAATATGATTTGCCGAGCCTGCAAAACCAAGCAACGAATTGAAAGCAATGATCAAAAGTGAAGTGCCAATTGCTTCCTTCATAGCAAGTTTTAAAACAAATACCAATGCAGGGATAATCATAAAGCCACCACCAGCGCCAACCAACCCGGTGATGATGCCCGTGCCCATGCCTTGTAAAATAGTGAGAGCATAATTTTTACAACAAGGTTCTTTATCAACATCAGTCGCCACAATATTTTTTGTTATCATACTGTATGATGCAGCCACCATCAGCAAAGCAAACAACAGCATCAGTAAAATATGTTTGGTAACAACAAACTGCCCAATGGTAAAAACATGTTCTGGTATGGCAGGCACAATCAATAATCTTGCAATAAACACACCGGCAACAGAAGGGATACCAAAAACCATTGCAGTTTTTAAATTGATAAGACCACGTTTAAAATAATTAACCGAACCCACAGCGCTGGTTAGCCCAACAACAAATAATGAATAAACTGTGGCAGCGGCAGCATCCATATTAAAAATATAAACCAGCACAGGAACAGTAAGAATGCTGCCGCCGCCGCCAATTAGACCTAAAGAAACGCCAATAAGTATGGATGAAAAGTAACCGAGATATTCCATTGTAAAATTTGAGTGCAAAGTTGAAGTAAGCAAAAAATCCTGATGGTTACTTATGTTACACAAATATTATCCCTGTGCCCTGCCCCTCAAAATCAGGTTCCAATACATGCGTGGCAATACCTGTTTTTTTAATTGGTACATACTCCATCTTTCTTTTGACTGGTCAAAAGGAAATGTTTCCTGCGGCTGGTTGTTGTAATCAAATTCTGCCAGCACTAATTTGCCATAGCCTGTTACCAATGGGCAGGAAGTATAGCCATTATAATATTTTGCTGCAGACTCATGTTGCATTGCTGCCAACAGGTTAGCAGCCACCACCGGCACTTGTTTTCTGATAGCTGCTCCTGTTTTTGAAGTAGGCAATCCTGCTGCATCTCCCAGTGAAAACACATTTGGGTAAATATTATGCTGCAATGTATTTTTATCTACATCCACCCAACCTGCAGCATTAGCAAGCTGTGAATTTTTTATAAAATCAGGCGCTGATTGTGGAGGCGTTACATGTATCATATCATAATCAACCCAGGTAACAATATCTTTATTGTTTTCACCAAAGCCAACAAATTTAGCTCTCTTCCCCGGCCCGTCAATTTCTTCAAGGCGTTGAAAAAAGTTTAGTTTTATGTGTCCTTTCTCCACCACTTTTTTCAATGTCTCTTCATATTTCTCTACCGCAAACAATCTTGTGCCACCACTCCAGTATTGTATATCTATTTTATCCAGTACACCATGTTTCCTGAAATAATCAGCAGCCAAATACATTATTTTATGTGGTGCACCACCACATTTTACTGGTGTATGTGGATTATGAAAAATTGCTTTCCCTTTTTTCAGGTTCCTTATACATTCAAAAGTATAAGGGGCTGTTTTAAAACTATAGTTGCTGCACACCCCATTTTTGCCAAGTGATTCGGTAAGGCCTTTTACTTTATCCCAGTCTAATTGTATGCCGGGGCAAACCACTAAATAATCATACGAAACAACAGCGCCGGAGGCAAGTGTAATTTTATTTTCCGCAGGTTGAAATGAAGAGCATTTTTCTTTTATCCAGTCAACTCCTTTAGGAATAAAATCCTTTTCATTCCGTTCAGTATCGCTGATGTTAAAAGCGCCGCCGCCAACCAGTGTCCATGCTGGTTGGTAATAATGTTTTTCTGCCGGCTCCACCAACCCGATGTTGAGTGATTTTTTTTGCAGCAGTAAATAAGATGCTAACGAAAGGCCGGCATTGCCACCGCCAATAATGAGGATTTGATAGTGTTTATTCATATTGCAGCATTTAAGATGATGCTGTAAATGAAAAACTATTCATCTGAGATGTTGGTAACAAAAGTTACAATAGGGTAATTTTATTTCTCCCCAGCTCTACCGTCTTGTTTTCTTCCAGTTGCTTCAGCAATCTTGAAACCACCACCCTTGCTGTGCCTAATTCATTTGCCAGTTGCTCGTGTGTTACAGTAAATGTTTTGCTATTGGTGAGTTCAGATTTTTTCTTGAGCAACAACAACAAACGTTCATCTACTTTTTTAAAAGCCACTGCATTTATTACTTCCAGCAGCTCTTCAAAGCGCTTGTGATACAAGCGGAAAATGTAATCCAGCCATTCAGGATATTCTTT
>CAZBTD010000105.1:0-12383 GCA_964494815.1 uncultured Ferruginibacter sp.
TCAGGGATGGAAAGCCATTCAGGTTCTTCAGGCACATCATCGCCGGGCAGGCATATTAATACCAGCACAAATAAAAACCAGGCAATGCCTGGCAAAAATTGTATAAACCGCAATGATTTTTTTTCTTCTGTCATTTTAAGAAACTAAAGCAGTATAAGCCGCAGCATCCATCAGCCCTGCCACATCTGCTGCGTCATCCACGCTCATTTTTATCATCCAGCCCTGGCCGTATGGGTCGCTGTTTACCAGCTCCGGCTGGCTTTCGAGCAATGGGTTTATTTCGGTGATGGTGCCTTTTACCGGAAGGAACAAATCGCTTACTGTTTTCACCGCTTCCACCGTGCCAAAAACTTCTTCGGCTGCTAAACTTTTCCCTTTGGTGCTGATATCAATATATACAATATCGCCCAATTCACTTTGGGCAAAATCGGTAATGCCTATGGTGGCAACATTGCCTTCTAATGAAACCCATTCGTGGTCTTTTGTGTAGCGAAGATTGGCTGGAGCATTCATAAAAAATAATTTGATAGTTTTTTTAAGCGCTGCAATTTAAACAATGGGTTTGTTTTGGGTGAATTATTTTTTATCCTCTGCTTTTCCGTCTTGTATTAATTCCATTTTCATCCTCACATCTGCTACCGGCCTGTCCGCAGGGCCTTTTTGCACAGCTGCAATTTTGTCAACCACTTCTATGCCGCTTTCCACTTCGCCAAATACAGTGTAATTGTTGTCGAGAAAGGGCGTGCCGCCATTCATCTTGTATGTCATGCGCTGTGCTGGGGTGTATTTAAAGCCGTTGCGCAACGAAATATTGTCAAGCTCCGGTTCGCTTACTGGCTTTCCCTGTACAATATAAAACTGGCAGCCGCTGCTTGCTTTTTCAGGGTTGCCGTCCCTTGCTGCACACAATGCGCCTCTTTTGTGAAACAAGGCGCTGTCAAACTCTGCAGGCACTTTGTAGCCAACATCGCCCATTCCTAACATTTCGCCAGGCTGTGCATTTTTGCTATTGGGGTCGCCGCCCTGTATCATAAAGTTGCTGATAACACGATGGAACAAAAGGCTATCGTAAAAATGTTCATTCACTAATTTAATAAAGTTGTCACGGTGCTTTGGCGTTTTGTTGTACAGCCTTACTACCATCTCGCCAAAATCAGTTGTAATCTTCACCCTTTGGAATTTTTCTTCAGGCGTTGCTGCCTCTTTTGAAAGAGGCACAGCCTTCTTTGCTGCAATTGGCTTGCCCTTTACTGAGGTTTTCTTTGCTGTGGCTTTTTTCTTTGCCTGCGCATTTGTATCTGTAATACAAAAAAAAGAAAATGATACTGCGAAAAGAATGAGAAGTTTTTTATTCATCGAAATATATGTTTTAAAAAACCTGTTGGTTAAATTGTTCAAAATACATCAGCACATGGTCCCTTAAAAAATTTTCCTGCTCTATCATGTTGTGGTTGGGCAATGCTTTCAGTTGCTTAAAATGCGGCCAGCCTTCGTCGTCGTACCCTTCTAAAGCATAATAACCGCTTGGCGCTAAAATGGTGCAAACAGCAATATGCATCAAATCCTGCTTTTGTTCTTTTGTATAGTCCTGTTTGCCTGTGCCCAATT
This sequence comes from uncultured Ferruginibacter sp., assembly GCA_964494815.1. Classification (GTDB taxonomy): domain Bacteria; phylum Bacteroidota; class Bacteroidia; order Chitinophagales; family Chitinophagaceae; genus Ferruginibacter. Next base: position 1,609 of record CAZBTD010000105.1, read on the forward strand.
CCTGCACGCCAATTAAAAAAAGAACGCCATCCATCTCCGGTTTAATGCCATATTTTTCTTTAAGCATTATCCGTAGCTTCAGCCACCGCACCTGTAAATCGTCCTTCGCCTGTTGCATTTTGCAAATATAAAGATTGGAATACTGATGACACGGATTAAGCGGATTGAAAACTGATTTAAAATCCGTGTTTATCTGTGGAATCAGTGTCATCAGTGTTCTATCCCTTGCATCCATTACCTTTGGCGAAATTTTTTAAACTGATATGTTACAGATTAACGTATTGAGGCAAAACCCAGCTTTAGTAAAGGAAAGATTAACTGCTAAGTATTTTTCAAATATTTCTTTAGTTGACGAGATACTATTATTGGACGAACAGGTACGCAAACTAAAAGTGGAAAGCGAAACATTGCAGGCGAGCATGAATGCAGCCAGCAAAGAGATTGGCATGCTGATGGGCAAGGGCGAAAAAGAAAAGGCCGAAGCAAAGAAACAGGAAGTAGCACAACACAAAACATCAGTACAGCAATTAACTGAGCAATTAAACACCGCAGAAAAACAATTGCAGGATGAATTAGTAAAACTTCCAAACCTGCCGCATGTTTCTGTGCCAAAAGGAAAAACGCCTGAAGAAAACGAAGTGGTAAGAGAAAATGGCAGCAAGCCAACATTGTATGCAGGCGCTGTTCCACATTGGGAGCTGATAAAGAAATATGATTTGGTTGATTTTGAAACCGGCGCAAAAATTACCGGGAGCGGCTTTCCATTGTATAAAGGCAAAGGTGCCAAGCTGCAAAGGGCTTTGATACAATATTTTTTAGATTACAATACTGCTGCCGGCTATACAGAATATTTGCCGCCATTAATGGTAAATGAAGATACCGCTTACGGCACTGGCCAGTTGCCCGACAAGGAAGGGCAGATGTACCATGCCACAGCAGATAATTTTTATCTGATTCCAACTGCTGAAGTGCCTGTAACAAATATTTACCGCGGCGAGATTGTAAAAGAAAGCGATTTGCCAATAAAGATGACTGCTTATACCCCATGCTTTAGAAGGGAAGCCGGAAGTTTTGGCGCTGATGTTCGTGGGTTAAACAGGGTTCATCAATTTGATAAAGTAGAAATCATACAGTTGGTTGGCCCGGAAAAAAGTTATGAAGCGCTGGAGCAAATGGTGCAGCATGTAGAGAAACTTTTGCAAAGCCTGCAACTGCCTTACCGCATTTTACGGCTGTGCGGCGGCGATATGAGTTTTACCAGCGCCCTTACATACGACTTTGAAGTATTCAGCGCTGCCCAGCAAAAATGGCTGGAAGTAAGCTCTGTTAGCAACTTTGAAAGTTTTCAAACCAACAGGATGAAGATCCGCTGCAAGAATGCTGAAGGCAAAACACAACTGGTACATTCATTAAATGGTTCGTCATTGGCGTTGCCAAGGATTGTGGCAGCATTGTTGGAGAATAACCAAAAGGAAAATGGGGTTGTGCTGCCAGAGGTACTGCATTCTTATTTTGGGGCCGGCGCCATATAAGACAGCTATATTTTTACTTTGATAAATATGCCAGAGCAATCATATTCATTTCAAAAACAAACCTGGCAACGCCTAAAAAAAAACAAAGGCGCTATGTTTGGGTTGGCTGTAATTGCACTGGCATTTTTTATGGCAGCATTTGGTTACCTCATTGCCCCGGATAATTCACCCAATGCAGATTTACAAACAGTAGAGATAGCTGCAAAGAAACCCGGGTATACACAACAGTTTTTACAAATAACTGAAGGCAAACGTTGGGAGGGTATTTGGATTGAACATTTAATCAGCGGCAAAAAAAACTTTAGCAGGTTAATTCCTGTCAGTGGGTTTAAAATACAAAACGACAGCCTGCTCATTAATAAATATGTTGATGAAGACACATCTGTTGTTCAATATTATTCCATCAACCAGCTCACTAAAAACCATCCTGAATTAATTTCTCAAAACATCATCACAAAAAAGTACTGGCTTGGCACTGATAAATTTGGCAGGGACATTTTAAGCCGTTTAATTATTGGCACAAGAGTGAGCCTTGCTGTAGGGATGATAGCAGTTCTTATTTCATTAACCATTGGCATTGCTCTGGGTGCATTGGCAGGCTATTACAAAGGCAAAGCAGATTCTATCATAATGTGGCTGGTGAATGTAACCTGGAGTATCCCGGCATTGCTTTTAGTTTTTGCCATCACATTAGCATTAGGGAAAGGTTTCTGGCAAATATTTATTGCTGTTGGGCTCACCATGTGGGTGAGTGTAGCCCGTTTGGTGCGTGGGCAGGTGATGGCTATAAAGGAATTAGAATTTGTGCAGGCTGCAAAGGCCCTGGGTTTCGGCAATGCAAGGATTATTATAAAACATATTTTGCCCAACATACTGGGGCCTGTCATGGTGATTGCTGCCAGTAATTTTGCAACAGCTATAATTATAGAAGCAGGTTTGAGTTTTCTTGGCATTGGCGTGCAGCCCCCGCAGCCAAGCTGGGGGTTGATGATAAAAGAGAATTATAATTTTATTATTACACACAACCCTATGCTGGCGTTGGTACCCGGGTTTGCAATAATGCTTTTAGTGCTTGCTTTTAATTTATTGGGCAATGGGTTGAGGGATGCAACTGACACACTCTCCGCCCCATAAAGGAAGGGCTTAGAAACCAATTATTTTGATGTGATTTTGATAGTAATAACAGTAATCTTAAATCAATAAAAAAGGGTTTTAAATTAACAGGCCCCAACCGCCCCTTTGGAGCATTCCGGTTTTTCGGGAAGGGTTGGGTTACTCTTGTGGCGCCACCCTTACATTCCTGCTAAACCCTTCCTCCAAAGAAATAAATGTTTCGGTTCGTTCAATGCCTTTTATTTTTTGAAGTTCATCATGCAATACAGTGCGAAGCTGTGCAATGTCTTTGCAAACAATTTCGAGAAACATGCTGTAGTTGCCGGTGATATAATTCAGGCGCACAATTTCAGGTATGTTTTCAAGGTCTTTGGCCACCGAGTCGTATAATGAGCTTTTTTCAAGGTAAATGCCAACGAACGCTGTAATATCATAGCCTAATTGTTTAAGGTCAACATTCAGGCGGGTGCCCTTTACAATATTTAGCTCCTGCAGTTTTTTTATACGCACATGTATGGTGCCGCCGCTCACAAATAGCTTTTTGCCCAGCTCGGCATAAGAAATTTCCGCCGTTTCCATCATTTCATGAATGATTTGCAGGTCTAATTTGTCGAGGTTAAATTTAGATGCCATACAAGGAGTGTTTTTTAACTTATTTTCAAATATATATACAAATCGTTGAAAAATTTTGACTGAAGAAAGATTTATTCAATTCTTTTTTGCCAACGTTTATTGAAAAAGGAAAATGAATATTACAGATACACCTGTGCGGTTCTTTTTCGATTCTATTGACATTTATCTAAAATCAATCAATTTTTAAGAGCCTCACTTAAAATATTGCTTTTGCTCTTCGATGTCATTGCAAAAGTTTTAATGAGTTAAAAAAATACAGGTTTCATTTTGAATTAATTCAATAAAATATAAAAAATGGTTGATATCATCCAAATTTTAAAAATAATGTATAAAATATTTCCAACGTAATGGCGTTTTATCTTATGTTTGCACTATCAAGTTCTTAAAAATTGTGGGGTGATGAAATTTTTGGCAGACATGCCCTCTTGTCTCGGGGGTGGGGATAACAGGATAAACGAAGCGTAATGCCGGTGTATCTGCAGATGCACCGACTGGGGTCGACCACCAGTTGGAAATGGTTTAGCGACTATTTTCTTTTTTGCACTTTGGCTAACTGCCCCGTGGAGGTTCGAACCCTCCCCCTACAGCGTATTAAAAGCTCCGTTGAAAAACGGGGCTTTTTTATTTTAGATCACCGTATGACAGATATCCTTTCCGCAGGTAACCAAAGTCATACTGCAGAAATACTGTTGCCTTTACGTTTGCTGAATGAATTTCAGCAACAACCATCCATCAATTGCAGTACAGGAAAAAGTAGCCTGCTATCATTGCGGCGAACAATGCAATGATATAGTTTATGTTGATGAAAAACAGTTTTGCTGTGAAGGCTGTAAGCAAGTGTACCTGCTCTTAAATGAAAACAATCTTTGTAACTATTATAACCTTGATAAAAACCCCGGCATTAAAGCAAAAGGAAAATTTGTATCCGAAAAATTTGCGTACCTGGATGACGAAACTGTTAGTAAAAAACTAGTGCAGTTTAGCAATGACACACAAACAAATATTATTTTCCAATTGCCCCAAATGCACTGTTCGTCGTGCATTTTTTTGTTGGAAAACCTGTATCGCATTGATGCTGGCATTATAAAATCACAAGCAAATTTTCAGCGAAAGGAAGTGTTCATAATTTTCAATCCACAAAAAATATCGCTAAGAAAAGTTGTGGAGTTATTAGCCTTTATTGGTTACGAACCTTATATCAGCTTAAATGACACTAAGGCTAAAGGACAACCACATTTTAACAAAAAAAGAATTTACAAAATTGGCGTAGCCGGGTTTTGCTTTGCCAATATTATGATGCTAAGTTTTCCTGAGTATTTTTCGTCAGGAAATATTGAGCAAAACGGGTTAAAACAAACTTTTACCTGGCTCAATTTATTTTTATCGCTCCCTGTTTTATTTTTTTCTGCCAGCGATTTTTTCATTTCGGCATGGAAAGGATTGCAGCAAAGGTTTTTAAATATAGATGCTCCCATTACCCTTGCCATTATTGTTACTTACACAAGAAGTTATTATGAAATAATAACAGGAACAGGTGCCGGGTATTTAGATTCTGGTACAGGCATCATTTTTTTCATGTTAATTGGGCGCTGGTTCCAGGACAAAACCTACGATTCCTTTTCTTTTGAGAGAGATTATCTTTCCTATTTCCCGTTAGGTGTAACAGTATTGGAAAATTATATAGAAAAAAATATCCCTGTTACTCAATTAAAAAAAGGAGATCATATTGTCATTCGTAATGAAGAAATGGTTCCGTCGGATGCAGTATTATTAAAGGGAGATGCTAATCTTGATTATAGCTTTGTAAGCGGTGAAAATACTCCACTGCAAAAAAGAAAAGGCGAACTGATTTATGCAGGCGCTAAACAAAAAGGGAGTATGATAGAACTGGAAGTGGTGAATGAAACTTCACAAAGTTACATAACACAGCTTTGGAATAATGATATATTCAGCGAAAAAAAGAATCCAGAAAAATCTTTCATTCATCCATGGAGCAGGTATTTTACTATGGCTCTTTTTACTGTTGCTATCGGTGCTACTTTATATTGGTGGGTAAATGATACATCTAAAATTTTGCCCGCTGTTACTTCGATACTAATCGTTGCCTGCCCTTGTTCATTATTACTTACTACAACTTTTACCTATGGGAATATGCTCCGCATCTTTGGCAAGAATAAATTGTATTTAAAAAATGCATCAGTAATTGAATCGCTGGCAGCTATTGACACAGTTGTATTTGATAAAACCGGTACCCTCACACAAAACCACACAGGCATTATTGAATATGAAGGCACACCACTTACAGCAAAAGAATTATATGCCGTAAAAGCAGTATCAAAACAGTCCTCACATCCATTAAGCAGAGCCGTAGCAGCTTCGATTAGTGCGGATAATAATATTTCGCTTCCGGTCACATCATTCAGGGAATATACAGGAGAAGGTATTGAGGCGTTAGTTAATGAGATACCTGTAAAAATTGGCAGCTCACATTACATAAATGAGGGTAAAAAAACTCTGCCAACATATGATTCTGGCTCACAGGTGCATATAATGTTAAACAATATTTACATGGGCAATTATAAAGTTGCAAACCAATACAGGAAAGGGCTGGAGGATATGTCAAAAGAACTGGGCAAAAAAAAATATGAGCAATACATTTTATCTGGCGACAATGCTTCGGAAAAAAGCAACCTTGAAAAAATATTCAATATCTACACCAAAATAAAATTTGAACAACAGCCACAGCAAAAACTGGATTACATAAAACAATTACAACAGCAACATAAAAAAATACTGATGCTTGGCGATGGCCTCAATGATGCAGGAGCACTAAAGCAAAGTGATGTTGGTATCGCTGTAAGTGACAACCATGCACAGTTTACTCCGGCCAGCGACGCTATACTGGATGGCAGCAGGGTAAATATGATAGATAAATTTTTGGCCTATGCCCAATCCGGTAAAAAGATTGTGAAAATAGTTTTTATTGTTTCTATCCTTTATAATATAGTTGGATTATCGTTTGCAACGCAAGCATTACTTTCGCCAATGGTAGCAGCAATATTAATGCCTGCAAGCAGCGTCAGTATTGTATTATTGGTAACAATGCTTTCTTCGGTAAGCGCCAGGATAAAGGGGCTGTAAAAACTCAACCGACTTGTTTATCAGAAATTATTTTCATTTGCATTACTATAGAAATACTCAATGCCCGTTGTTTTGCCAGCACCGAGTTGGTTCCTTCAAATAGTTCATCCACTGTTTCGGTAAATAATTTTTCCCACTGTTTAAAATGAGGTTTGGTAAGCGGCACCACCCTGTTGAGGTGTTGGTGAATAATCATTGGATTGCCATTATAGCCACCGGTATAGAACAAAACATTCTCCCAAAAATCAAACATGATGGGCAAATGTTTTTCCCAATTCACTTTGGCAATATCATTAAATATATAGCCAATGGTTTCATCGGCTTTTACTTTATCGTAAAAAACTGTTATCAGCAGTTCAATATCTTTCCGGTCTTCAATATCTTTTTTCATAGCGGATGTTTTTTACAAATCTTTACGGTTAAATTTTCTTACAGATAACCAACCTGGTAAAATAATCCACAGCATCAATACCAATAAACTTGTAGCAATGCCTGTTGCAGTTCCAAAAAAATCTTTGAACACAGCACCGGTATAACCCATCATGGCTGATACATCCATTTTTAGCAATACCAAAATGCGGCTTAAGCCAATGGGGTTTAATGTTGTGATGCCAACCATCACTTTTTCCAACGGGTAATCTGCAAACTGGAAAAGAATAAACAGCACAATACCATCAAACAATATGGAGAAGTAAAGCCACAACAATATCACTGCTCCAATTCCTCTTGCTTTATCCCTTATTCTTATTGCAGCAAGCATAGCAATGGCAACAAAGATGATGGTAAGTAATATGCCTGAAACAATGAGAGTAACGCCGGTTGCAGAAAACTCATACAACAAAACAGGAATACCAATGCCAATAAAAAATGAAAGCACCAATGAAAATGACAGGCCGGCAAACATACTCAGCCAAATAGTTTTTCTTTTCAATGGTTGACTTACCAATAGTTCCAAAAACTCTGAACTGTTGTACACATAAATGGCAGCAAACAAAATGCTAACCATTGGTACAATAATGAGAACAATGTTGAGTAAACTGAGAATCCCTTTTGCACTGCTGTCCTCCAGGTTAAAAATACTCAGTGACAATGCCAGCAGGAAAATTGTATATGCCAATACAATTTTATTCCTGAGAATATCAATTACAACATATTTAAGAATCTTCTTCATTTTACTTTCCTTTAATCATAATGATACATCACTTTTATCTTTTATCCCGTTAGGGATTAGATATTGGTAGCTTTAAATCCCACAATACATGAAGTTCCGTAGGAACGACACAGAAATTTTAATCTTTCGCCCCGATGGGGCTTTGTTTTTTATATTTATTATTTCTACCAATATTCAACCCCTACGGGGTTTAATTCCCGATTTTCTTTTTATTTTTTTGTCATTACAGATGCAATTGCTTTTGATAATTTTTCCTGGCCGGTATCAACACGTAGGTCTTCAATACTTTTTTGAAACACCAGTTTACCTTCCTGCATGTAAATAACATGAGTAACCAAATCATCCAGTTCACTTAATATGTGAGAAGTGATAAGCGCTAGTTTTCCTTTTGCTTTTTCTGCAATGATTTTTTCTTTGAGTATTTCTGCAGCAACAGGGTCAAGTCCTGCCGTAGGTTCATCCAATATCAATACATCGGGATTGAATAAGAATGCAAGCGATGCACTTACTTTTTGTCTTGTGCCGCCGCTCAATGTCCGCATGCGTTTGTCTAAAATTTTATCAAGTCCGAATTGTACAATCAATTCTTCATCAAGCTTCGTGTTTTTCTCCTTACGGATATCTTTCATCATATCCAGCAACTGGCCAATCGTCATGTTATCAGGGTAGCGGCCTATCTGCGGCATGTAGCCAATCTTTGCCCTGTACTGCCAGTCATGTAAAATATTTTTACCATTGAAAGTGATAAAGCCACTGTCACACATCACCATACCCAGAATGGATTTTATAAATGTTGTCTTACCGCTTCCATTAGGCCCAATCAATGCAATGCATTCACCTTTGTTGCAGGTAACACTTACATTATCCAGCGCTTTCAGCTTTCCAAACTTTTTGTTTATGTTGGTTGCGATAATCATAGCTGCAATGGTTTCATTAAGGGATGTTCATCTTTCAAATTTTCAGGCGTAAGGCTGGGGATTACCTTTTCTGATTTGTCCATCAGTGAAACAATAAAACTGTGGAATAAAATCATTGCTGGCGGGTTCTTTTCAACAATCATACTGTACATGCTTACGGGACGGTAAGGAATATCACCAATCTTATCACGGTTTAAATCATAGCCTTCATATTTGTCCCAGTAATTGTTGTTGAACTTGTTTAGCACCAAAGAACCATTGGTACCCACATCGAAAGTGTTGCCGAGAAAATTATTTTTTTCAAGTGTTATGTCGGTACAGCTTGCCTGTATCTTAAATGCCCAGCCGTTGTTTTTAAAATTGTTTTTCTGCATCACAATCCTATTGGCGCCTTCAGCATAAATGGCAGAAGTGTTTTTTTCAAAATGATTGCCTTCTATATAACTATCGTTTATTTCTTTTAATAAAATGCCATAAGCAGCATCGCCCCAGTTCTCTTTAAAATAATTATTGAACATCTTTACGCCCTTTGAGAACATTACGGCAACACCAGCGCCATTGTTTTCAAAGATGTTACTGATGTAGGCATCATCATTGCTGAACATAAAGTGCAGACCGTAACGAAGATTTTTGAAAGAGTTATTTCTCCAGATAACAGAATTGGTTACAAACTCAAAATAGATACCGTCACGATGGCCGCTTACAGTGTTAGCAATTATCTGCATGCTGTCGCTTTTCCAGCAATGAATGCCATTGCCGCTTTGCTGTTCATTTTTTGCAACAGCAGTCAGCGTATTGTTTTTAATTAAGCAATGAATGCCATATTGAGAGTAAATACCAAAGAAAGCGTCGTTGATAATATTGTTGACGACAGTAACATGGTGAACATTGTAAATTTTTATAGCTGCAAAATCCACAATGCTTGATACGCCGGTATGCTGCAATAAAAAACCATCCACCACTACATTGTTTGACTTGATGGAAATATTCTCATATTTATTCTCTCCATCCAGTACCGGGTGATTGATGCCTTTTAGAACAATTGATTTGTTGATGATAAGATTCTTTTCGAAATAATTACCGCTGCTTACAACAACTGTATCACCATTATTGGCAGCAGCAACTGCTGCAGTAATGGTTTTATATGCTTCCTGTTTGCCGACTTTTATTACACCGGCAAAAGAGTAAAGACTGCAACAACTTAATATAATGGTGAGCCATTTCATTTTGTTACCAGTTGCCAACTGGTTTCAGCAGCATTAAACAGCCCGGCTGTTTTTTTAAGGCTGTCTTTACTTTTAAAAGCAATTATGTTTCCATTCATTGGCCCACGTATTTCATCGCCCTGCAGTAAAAAACTTTCATTCGCTTTTACTAATGAATGGTCGCCGGCAAAGTCGGAGAGGTAAATATCTTTAATTAATTTTTCTTCAATCATTTTTGCTTTGGTGAATGAAAGCAGGCAGTGCACATCATCAAACTTATACACTTTGCCTTTTGTTGTTACAATCTCCGCAGCGTATTTTATATCTGTGATGGTCATTTTGCAAAAGTAGCAATTGTCTTTTCCGGCTTTAATTTGTTCTGGCCCGGCAGTGCAACTGTTAAGTAAAATAGCAAGCAATGCAGCTAATGCAGGAGGCACAACCATGTAGCGTTTGCTTTTTGTTTTGTTACGTTTCCACTCTATTATAACAGAAGCAAGCAGCAACACACCTGCGCCAATAAAAATCCATCCACCTGTATCAGGAATTGAATATGCTCCAAAATTCAATAATTGCTTGAAGCCAATCAATGGCGGGTCGTAGCTCATGCCGGGCACCACAATAGCTGCATTGGGGTCAAGGTTATGCCCGTAGTTATATTCCCAACGCCAGAAATCATACATTGCAATTATTCCAAACAAAACAAAAAGTATAAATGAGAGATTTAAAAAACGCCGCCTGTTTACAATTGCAGTTAATGCAAACAACACAGAAAAAAAAATGATGGCATAAGGCAGAATTTTAAATTCAACAAAGTCTTCATTGTGCAATGTTTTCATACCAATGTAATGATTGAGCCCATTGATGATATCAACATTCCCTCTTAAGCCATTAGCATGTATTTTCAAATTTAACCCTTCGGGGTATTGTGGCGCATCAAGGTCAATGCGCCAGATAGGTGTGTAAAGCACTGCAACAAGGCCAACTGCTGCAAGCAACAGGAACAACTTTGTTACAGTGCTTAATTTATTTTTCATTGTATAATTATTAGTACGAATTTATT
>CAZBTD010000106.1:0-11948 GCA_964494815.1 uncultured Ferruginibacter sp.
AATACAGATTTACTTGAAAGATCACTTACCCCGTTTTGGTAAATGTAAGTCGCAATAGCTGCAATGCCGGCAGCAGCAGCAATAGCAGCCCATAACCACCATTTATATTGTGAAGTTGTTGCTTCATCATCGCTGTAATATTCCGTCATCTCTACATTAGTGGTTTCCTTATCCCCCACTAATATTGAATGTTCAGCATCTTTATGTATTACTTTTTCGGCTTGTACCGGTTGTGAAAAATATTCATTTACCATGGCGGCACTAAATTGTATTACATTATCATCGCCACTTGTAAATATGCCAAGGCCTGTTACTTCAACACTACCCTTTTTGTTAAGCTCATCTTTCATCATATTGCTAATGGCAGAAAACTCATTAAAACTATTGTCTGCAGAACGGGAAGGAATAAAAATGATCGTTTGCCGTGGCGCTTTTATTTGCCTGTTTGGAAAATCAAATTCAGCAGGTGTGGTCACCAGCTCAAGGTTGCCAATACCTGGCAGCCTGCATGATTTTTTTTGAAAGAAAGATGAAGCTATTATATCAAACATGAGCTTTTATACATAACTACTGCTGTATGGCAGCAGTAGCTTGAATGCGTTGCAAAGAAAATCTTTCCGGCGAAAGAAAACAAAATTAAAATTTGAATATGGCGCCACCCAGTATATTCAACCCGTAAACAGGATAATTATTCCAGCGCTTGTATTTATTGTTGAAGATGTTATTGAAATCAAGCCATGCACTAAAGCGTTTGTTTATCGCAAATTCAAGCCCGGCACTTAAATCAGTACCACCGCCTAGCTTTATATCACTGCCATCTTTGAGCAAAAATGCGCCACCACTAAATGCTGCTAAATCACCTTTTATGAGCACCTGCTTAAATGCCCACCAACGCAAGGATGCATTCAACTCCACGGGTAAAGTACCCCATGCTCTGTCATTATCCTTCATACCATTGTAACCATTAAATGTAAGCCCGGCGGTGATGGTAAACTTATCCTGGCTCACAAAACTCATATCTCCATGCAGTCTTAGATCATATACACGACTGTCGTTGCTGATGAAAAATGTTTTGCCATCGGCAGTATCATTTACGAACAATGGCAGGTTATGATAAGTAAGCCATGAAGCCTTGCCACTAAAATTAAAATGGCTGCCAAGCGTAGCCTTTATACCGCCGTACAATTCAGTCTCCTTTGTGTTTTGCTGAAATGATAATGTTTGCAGGTAAGGATTTACTGAAGTCAAATACTGGTAATTATTTTTAATGATTCTTCCTGTATAGCCAGCCTGTACAAGAAATACTTTATCCTGCAGTTTTGCTTCCCCGTAAATATTAGGCAACACATTCAGCTTCCCATTATCCCATGCTGGTGTTACACCAACATGAATGTTAAACAAAGGCTTTGCATATACCAGTTCTGGTGCAATGCTGTAAATGTTGTTACTGAATTTCACATTGGTCACCAGGTTTTTTGAAGTGTAGCTGGTAATATCTGCCTTTGCAGCAACATTAATTGAAAACACATCTGCAAAGGTTTTGCTCACCGGTGCTGTTAATGCAAAAGACGTTTCTGATGCTTTATTTTGATTGCTGAAAAGATTGATATCAACATGCGGATCGTAATTGATACCAGAGCCGGTAGTGGCCTTATTCCTGAAGCCGCCACTGAGGTTTAGTGTTTGATACCGTTGTAACAGGTCTTCTTTTTTGTAATTATATATGGCATGATCATATCCGTACAAATAATTATCCTGCACTTTTACAGCTGCCCTTCCATACAACTCATTTGTGTTGGTAAAATAGCTGCCTGCGGCTTTCAGGTTTATTTCTGAGTAGTCCTGATTTTTAATACTCCCTTTTGAAGAAATATAATCGCCGTAAATATTTACCAAACTTGTTTTTCCATCACCAAAACTAAAGCCTGCACTTATGTATGGCGTAGTGTAATTACCAAAACCAACTTTTACAAAATTTCTAATACCAAGATCCAGCACACTATCCTGGGCCAAAGCAAGCGGCCGGAGTGAAACTGGCTGGTAAGTATAAAACAAATTTTGCGGCGGCACTTTGTAAGGGCCAACAGTTTTACTTGTATCGGCTATAAGGTGCGATGCAGAAAAATTTATCTTAACTGCATTCCGTAGCACAGGTTTATAACTAGACGTAATATCGATAGTCTGCTTTTTTGTGGTATCTCTTTGTGCAATGCTCACCAGTGAAAACAAATTGATAGCCACTATTAAAAATGCTGATTTTATATTTATTTGCTTGTACATGTTTCTGCCTGTTAAATGTTAACCCTCCAGTTTTGATGTTGACTTCTCTTCTTCTTTTGCCTTATCTAATTTTTGCTGCGCCAGTGTTTTTAATTCCGGTATGCTGCTGTTTTGTGCCACGCTTTCATAAGTAGCTTTTGCATTGAAATAATCTTTTTGTTCCATAAAGATATCCCCAAGCAAAATGTAAGACTTTGTTACCCAATAATCATAACTACCCGTTTCCCTGATAACGGCCTGCGCCGATTTTTCGGCTGCCGCTAAATTGTGTACTGAAAACTGGCAGGCGGCTATCTCATAACGGGCTTCTGCACCCCAAGCTGATTTATTAATGGCAGCACAAGATTTAAAAGAAGCTATGGCAGCGTTATAATCATTATTGATTTGTTGCGATTTACCCAACACAAGCGAAGCAATTGCTTTATCATCTGTACTAATTCCCTTCCTGGCCAGTAATTGCTTGGATACTTCGTTGGCTTCAGCATAATCTTTCAACTGGTAATAACAACGCACCAACCCCCGCAATGCTTCCAGTTGATTATCCTGGTTTAGTGCACCGGAAAGCAAAGAACTAAAATATTTTTTTGCACCTGCATAATCTTTCAATTCAAAATAATTGATCCTTGCTGCAGTAAGAGTAGCCTTTTCAAAAAATTTATTCAGTCCTTTACTATTTACATATTCATATCCTTTCAGTGCATTTGCCCAATCTTTGTTTTTATAAAAACATTCACTGCGGAAATAATTTGCTTCTAACGCAAAAGCGCCATTGGGGTATTGCGACAGATAGTTATTAAACCCATTAATTGCCCCGTTACAATCGTTGTTATTATACTTTAACTCTGCTGCGGTATAAGTAAGCGAATCTGCTTCTGTAACAGAAATGTTTTTACCATTCTTTCTCATCAGCTCTACATATTCATTTGGCCTGCCCTCTTCCACATAAATATTTTTAATGTTATCCAGCGCTTCGTCGGCTTCATTAGACTGTGGGTATTTTTGTATCAGTTGCTGGTAATTATCCAATGCTTCATTATTCTTATTCAGGTTATAATAACACAAACCTGATTTTAAATAAGCCATTGGTTTTAAGCCGCCACCATTGGCTGATGTAAGAATATTTTTTAAGTATGGCAAGGCGTCATTAAATTTTTCATCAGCCATATAGGTATTGGCTATTTCCATATTAGCATCTGGCACTAGGCTGCTGTTGGGATATTGCCTGTTGAGTGCATTAAGTGTATTTATTTTTGAGGAAGAACTTTTTACACCTGCAATCATCGCCCTTTGCAACATAGCATAATCACTTTGCAACAAAGCATTGCTTATTACATTTCCATACATCCCATCTGCTTTTGCAAAATCCCTGTTCATGTAATAACAGTCTGCTGCCCTTACATATGCATCCTGTTCTGTAAACTGTGCTGTAGTGTTATACCTGGCAATAGGTTCAAAATATCCAAGTGCCTGTTTGTAATTTTCTTTTTTCATCCAGCTATAACCCAAATTGTATTTTGCTGCAAAAGGGCTTGCCTCGCCTTGTGCACCTGCATTACTTTGCAAATACAACATCATATGGCGGATGGCTTCGTCATATTTTTCATTGCGGTAAGCTATTTCACCTTTCCAGAAGTTTGCATACGGAGTAACAGCCGATGCAGGCATTGTAATGATATTACTGAACAACAAATCAGCGCTGGCCAACTGCTGGTCGTTCATGTATTCCACTGCCCTCCCATACAATATTCGTGGATAAACCTTTTGCATGGCGGGTGTTGGATTTTTAAACGACTCATATAATGCCAATGCATCTTTAAAATTATTGGTATTGGCCAGCAGGTTCACTAAAATCTCTTTTGCTTCTGTGCTGTACGTTGATGATGGGTACTGATTGATGAAGTGTTGCATTTCTGTAAGCGCTACATCCTGGTAACCTAATTCGTAACTTAACTTGGCATAGTTAAAAAGGGAAATCTCCTGTTGTGTTTTATTACTGCTGTTATAGGCACAAAACTGGAAAGCAGTTCTTGCATTGGCTTTCTGGTTTGTTTTTAAATAACAATCACCCAAGAGGTACATTGAGTTTTGCCCCAACGAATCTCTTTCATCGCTCAATTGCTTAAATCCTTCTATTGCTTTGCTTAACTGGCCAGCTTCATAATAGCAATAACTGAGTTCATACAAGTCTTCTTTTGTTACTTTATCAGTGTTTTGCACATAATATTCAAGCAGCGGCAATGCTTTCTTAAATTCTTTCCGCTCAAAATAAATTTGTCCAATCAGCTGCTTCATTTCCTTTTCATAATACAATCCTCCCCTGCTCAAAACCGTTTCCCCATACCTGAGAGCTTCATCTTTTTTACCCTGGAAATAGAATATCTCGGCAATATAATAAGGCACTATCCCTTTGTACTCTTCTTTGCTTTCAATAAGCCTGAAACACCTGAGCGCTTCATTATATTGCCTGTCATAAAAACAAATAAAACCGTAATAATAGTTAGCCGGGATATAATATTTGTTTTCAGGAACCTGGTGTATCTCATTAAATAAAGGCTTTGCCCTGGCAAAATTTTTAAGGTTGAAATAACAATAGGCCATCTCAAACTTTGCATTTCCAATTTCTTCGTTGCTTAAATTATCAAGGCCGGCCTGTTCATAATACCTGATGGCCATGCTGAAATCATCCTTATCAAAATAAAATTTTCCAAGATGATAACTCATCAGTTGACCACGGGGCGTATTGTTAACCCAATCAATATAATGCATCGCTTCATCCTCAGCCACCGGAAGCCGTAGCTTAAGCCTGCAAACAATAAAGTAATAATTGATATCATCATGCAGGTATGTATTGTTGCTAATTTGATTACCCGGGTTTTGTTCCTTCAGTTCCTGCAGCAATGGATACGCCAATGCATATTGCTGTTGTATAAAAAGCTGTTTGGCCTCCTTAAACTTTTTTTCTGTACCGGTAAACACACTTGTTTGCTGACTAAAAACAGTGGAGGAAAATATAAGGGCGGATAAAAATAAAATGCTGGTTTGTTGCTTTATCATGTTAGCTGATCTGTTCTTTTTAAACGGTTACAAAATTAACCCTGCTCATCTCATGTCAAACATCATTCCAAAGCATTTGTGAATAAGTGGATAACTACTATAACCAAACTCAAAGTACATTCGCTTTGCTGTTAAAGAAAAGGTAAAGTAAATTGCAGCAATATTTATAAAACCTCCAACCAAAAATCGATTATGAAAAAACTAATGTCAACAAACTATTCTGCTGGCGCTTTTAATTTTGCCATGCTCCTGTTTAGAATTGTAGTAGGTGCAATGATGATTAAAATAGGCTATTACAAACTCACTCATTTCAGCGATATGCTTTCTGGTGATATGGCATTTAAAAGCATGATTGGCATTGGCGCCAAGACAGAACTGGCATTGCTGGTATTTGCAGAATTCTTTTGCTCTGTTTTCTTAATACTGGGTTTGTTTACAAGGCTGTCAACCATACCGCTTATTATAGCTATGTGTGTAGCATTTTTTATGGCTCACCATGCGGAACTATTTACTAAAGAAGGAAGCCTGCAACCTGCACTTGTTTACCTGGTTAGTTATATTGTACTGTTGCTGCTTGGCCCAGGCAAAATTAGTGTGGATGGCATGGCAGGTAAATAATCTGTAAAATAACCAGCATGAAAAAAGCAGATGTAATACAGTTAACGATAATTATACTGTCGCTTATAATTTTCATTAACTGTCTCCAGTATTTCTTCTCAGCCTTTGTTGGTGTTGTATATGCAATAGGGATGGGAGAATATGGTTTTACTGTATATAGCTCAACCATTACTTCCATACTGGTAACATTGCTGTACGCTGCCATCTGCTGGCAGCTATTGGTAAAGTCAAGAAACATTGCTGATTTTATTTATGAAAAAACAGGATTGGGCAATTCTTTTAAAGTGATTAGCAGGCCAAACGACTTGTTGTACATTTTGTTTATTATAGTTGGCTTTTATTATTTGATGGAAAATCTACCTGCTTTTGTGAAAGGTCTTGTCGGTGCGTTCAAAACAAAAGCTTCTAACAGGCTTGGTTCTTATACCGAGTACGACAAGCCTGTGGACTGGACAATAGTATTTCTTCGTTTGCTTTTGCCAACAATACTATTAATGGCTGCCAAACCACTATCTAATTATTTTGCAAAAAATGTGAGTGATGAACCGGTAACTATTGGTGAAGATATTGGGGACAATGATGACGATAAATTAACTGAACTATAAATGTTTGCAGCAGAAAATCAAATACGTATTCACTATGCACTTACCGACCAGATGGGAGTGGTATATCACGGGCACTATGCACAGTTTTATGAAATAGGCCGTGCCGAATGGCTGAGAAAACTGGATTACTCATATAAAGATATTGAAGCCTCGGGTGTTATTATGCCCGTGGTGGATATACACAGCCGCTTTTTAAGGCCTGCTAAATATGAAGATTTGATAACAGTAAAAACGACATTAAAAGAATTGCCCTTGCATCACAAAGTTGTTTTTCATCATGAAATATATAATGAACAAGGCGACCTGCTCAACACCGGCGATGTAACACTTTATTTTATGCAGGCAAATGATATGAAACGTTGTGAAATGCCACAGGTGCTGAAAGAAAAGCTTCTTCCTTATTTTACTTAGGTTACAATGTACGCCAGCAAACTTTTCGCTGACGTACATTGTATTGTTTTTAGTTACAGTTGTACATTATTATCAAGGCTCTTTGCCGATTGTGTATCCCTTGTATTTTTTTGTACAGCTATAGCAGCAAACATGCTTAGTACAAACGACATGGCATAAAATCCTTTTTCGCTTTTTGCCAGTTCTGCATTCCACAAGCCTACTGTAAGCAACACAATCGAAAGAATGGTGGTAAACCATGAAATGCCATAATACAAATTGGAAACAGGAATACCCTCCAATTGATCCCGTACAGCTTTTTGAACTGAAATGGCAGAGAAAAGCCCAAACATGAGCACGGTAAAATAATACCCTTTTTCATTTAGCTGCATGTCAGCATTCCAAAGGCCAATAATAAAAGCAACAGTTCCGGTAAGCAGCGCCACCCATGCGGCAGCAATAAAAGCGGCAGAAGGTGCCAGCAGTTGTTTTTGTTCCATATAAATTTTTATTTTGAAACAAAACTATCCGGCGTAACCCGGCAAGTTTTTGACTTTGATCAAAAACTTACATTACAAATGTTAAAGACGCCCCCGTATCCGGCTTAATGTTTCCTGGCTGATGCCAAGATACGAAGCGATGCAACCTAATGGCACTCTCTCTAAAATATGTGGTGATTGCAGCAACAGCTCTTCATATCGTTCTTTTGCAGTTTTAAATTGTGCATTCACAAATCTTTCTTCCAGGCGGATATAATATTTTTCGTAAGCAATACGCAGCAATCGTTCCAATTCATGAAAGCGGCCAAGCAAATCTGCTAGTGCTTCTTTTGAAATAGACCATAGTATGCAGCCCTCAAGCAATTGTATATTTTCCACTGCAGCCTTACCGGTACTAAAACTGTTAAATGAAGTGACAAAATCATTTTCAAAAGCAAACCAGTGTGTTACTTCTTTGCCATCATGATTGTAACAGCCCCTTAATGCGCCCTTCTCCACAAAATACAATTGCCTGCATACCTGGCCTTCCTGCAGCAAATAACTGTTTTTTGAAAGTACTGTTTTCTCAAAACAATTTTCAATAGCTGCAATTGCCTCTGTACTTAATAAAGCATAACTGGCTATATGTGTAAGCAATGATTGCATAAAATAAATATCAAAAATAGGAAAGCTGCACTTTCAATGATTGTTTTTTAGCAGGCTGCATTATCTTCACCGAAGTACAATAATAAAAAGCAATTGAACCAACAATATCATTATACTACTGATGTACTTATTGCAGGTGCAGGCCCCGGGGGCGCCAGCACTTCTGTTTTTTTAGCAAAAGAAAAAATAAAACACATCATCATTGACAAAGCTGTTTTTCCCCGTGATAAAGTATGTGGCGATGCCTTGAGTGGCAAATCGGTTGGCATGATTAAAAGAATGACAAACGACTGGCGGCAGCTTTTTGTAGAGGATAAAAACAAAGCCATTGTAAGTATGGGCATTCAGTTTGTTGCTCCTGATAATACCTGTCTCGATATTCCTTTTCTGTTGAAAAATACAACTGAAAGTGATCCTTTAGGCTTTGTAAGCCGGCGCTATGATTTTGACAATACACTTGCCGGGTTAATTAACAAAGAGCAGGCAACTTTTCTTACCGGCACTGTAATGGAAGATATTGAAGAAACAAATGAAGGATTGATAGTAACAATAAAGCAAGACGGTATTCAGAAAACAATCTTTACCAAAATGGTTGTGGGTGCAGAAGGCCGCAGCAGCATTGTGGCAAAAAAGTTGGCGAAGCATACGATGGAACCTGCACATTTTAGTGCAGGCATAAGGGCCTATTATAAAAATGTAAGCGGACTGCATAAGGAAAATTTTATTGAACTGCATTTTTTAAAAAATGTACAGCCAGGGTATCTATGGATATTTCCTTTGCCCAATGGAGCTGCTAATGTTGGTGTGGGTATGCTGAGCAAAGCAGTGTCATCAAAAAAAGTAAATCTAAAGCAGATGATGCTTGATGCCATACAAAACCATCCCAATCTTAAACACAGGTTTACCAATGCTCAAATAGAAGGAGAAATTGGAGGCTGGGGCTTGCCACTTGGTTCTAAAAAAAGAAAACTCAGCGGCAACAGGTTTTTATTAACTGGTGATGCAGGCTCACTTATTGATCCTTTTACAGGGGAAGGCATTGGCAATGCAATGGTGAGTGGGCTGGTGGCATCAAGAATAATAAAAAATGCGACAGAAGCAAATAACTATTCTGCCGCATTTTTACAACAATACGATAAAGATCTGTATCAAAAATTATGGGCTGAGTTAAAACTCGGCCATTACCTGCAGGTACTCAGCAGCAAACCACGACTGTTTAATTTTGTTATCGGCAAAGCCAGCCGCAGCAAAGAATTGAGAGAAACTATCAGTTGTATGTTTGAAAATGTTGACATCAGGAAAAAACTTACCAATCCATTTTTCTACCTGAAAATTTTATTTAACAAGTGATGTTGCAATAATCATCCTTTAATACAGGATAATACTTGACCCGGGAATAGTGCGTATCAGTTTGTCAGGACCAATCACTTTTACTTCATCAAAAATAACAACGGAGCCAGGTACACAGCGATTCATTTGTTCCTTAATTGGCTTAAGGCTGCTGCTGTTGATAGCACCTCTTTCTATATTCTTAAAATTAGCTCCGGTAAAGTAAACCACGGCACTCACAATATCAAACCGGGCATCAAATTCAAAATCTTTTAATTCTGCCCGGCAATAATCCTGTGCTTTAAACACACCGGCACGCATTCGGGTATTGGCTGGCTCCTGCAGTGGTATTTCTAATGGTGCATTGGCATTTGCTGATAAGTTAAAAGCTGGTGGGTTGTCTTTTTCTGCATTTAAATCAGGATAAGTTGCTGAAAGCACACCAATGCTGAGCACTGGCAAAAGAATAAGCTGTTTCATTTTAAAAGGTTTTACTGGTGAAAAGATTTTTAAAACTACAGCTTGATACGTGAAGGAAATGTTAGGGTTAAGTTTGAAATGCTTTGCAAATGTGAAAATAGTTTTTAGCAATAAAACAACAGCAAGAATATTTTTTTAGCTTATTCCATCCACTTCTCCAGTTCATCCGCAATCTTCCTGTCGTTGCTCAGCCTTGGCACTTTATTTTGTCCGCCAAGTTTGCCAATGCTTTTCATGTAATCAATAAAACCATTTTTCTTTATCGCAGAAATATGAAGTTGTTCTAAAATATTACCGCCAATAAGATCATCATAGTACACATTTTTCAGGCGCAGGTTGTCATCCACCTTTTTGGCAAATGCAGCCATATCTTTTGGTGTGTTTTCAAATTCTATAAACCATTCATGATAGCTTTTGCCGTCATTCCTGGCAATCATTGGCGCCACAGTAAATTCGGTAATATGTACATTTTCTTCTGCGGCTGCTTTTAATAGTGAAGCTTCCACCTCTTCACCAATTACATGTTCTCCAAAAGCTGAGATATAATGCTTGGTGCGGCCACTTACAATTAAACGGTAAGGGCTGGTACTTACAAATTTTACTGTATCGCCAATATTATAAGCCCACAGGCCTGCATTATTACTGATGATGAGTGCATAATTCTCTCCCGTCTTTACATCTTTCAACTGCAGCCTTGTTGGATTGTCATTAAATATTTCAGCAGCCGGTACAAACTCAAAAAATATTCCGCTGTTGGTATTCAACAACAGGCCTTCTGCTTTTTGAGAATCCTGGAAAGCAAAAAAACCTTCGCTGGCAGGAAACAATTCTATTGTGTCAATTTTTCTTCCAATACTTTCAAACAGTTTTGCCTTGTATGGTTCAAAGTTTACACCGCCTTGCACCATCACACTAAATTCGGGAAACAACTCTCCAATTTTTTTTCCACTTTTTTCTTCGAGCCAGTCAAAATACATCAGCATCCATGGCGGTATGCCACTGATAAGTGTCATATTCTGATTGATTGTTTCTTCTACAATCTTATCCAGTTTTTCTTCCCATTCCTCAATACAGTTTGTTTCGTAACTGGGCAACTGGTTGTTGCGTAAATACTTTGGTATGTGATGGTTCACTATACCACTCAGCCTGCCTGTAGGCACCCCGCCTACTCTTTCCAGTTCGGGTGAACCACTCAGGAAAATAAGTTTTCCATCAGCAAATTTTGTATTGCCTGTTTCAGCCATGTAACAGAGCAAAGCGTTTCTTGCCCCGTTGATATGATTGTCAATCGAATCTTTTGAAATAGGTATGTACTTAACGCCACTGGTGGTACCACTGGTTTTGGCAAAGTAAATGGGTTGCCCTTTCCAGAGTACATTGTGCTTGCCTTCTTTTATTCTCTCGATAAATGGCTTAAATTCTTCGTAATCCCTGATAGGAACATTTTTTACAAAGTCTTCGTATGTTTTGATGGAAGAAAAATTATGCTGCTTGCCAAACTCTGTTTTAGCTGCATCTTTTACAAGGTGGTTAAAAATGGATTGCTGGTCATGCACCGCTGTTTCCATTCCTTTTTTTACCTGCTTGTATATGTAACTGGCAAAAGGTTTTGCCAAAAAAGATTTTATTTTCATGCCTCATCCACAACAAAAAAAATGAACAATCCCTTCTTTCAGTTCTCTCTTACAAAATGGCCTTTACAAAAGTAAAGGTAATCAAGTGAAACTTCCATTGCAATACCGTTGATATATTTATTGCTGTGTTAAATTTACTTGCAATCGCCGCATGGCCAATCAGTATCCAAATCCATTACTGTCACTATCACAAGGTCATCTCTTTTGGGCGCCACTACAATCCTTACCATTTTATCCTCTTTAGTCCTTCCGTCAAGGCGGTATTTTGGACCTTTTTGCCCTTCTGCTATATTATCAATTTTTGCTTTGCCAGTTGCAATAATCTGCTTTACCTCATCTTCTGTAATATGCCTGCAATCCATGCGGCAGCGGGCATGCTTTGTGTAAATAATATTGGCAGGGTTTCGGCTAAA
>CAZBTD010000107.1:0-11622 GCA_964494815.1 uncultured Ferruginibacter sp.
GTATAATAGGGCTTTTGGCAATATCATCATCAACGCCATCAACGTTTGTATAAGTTTGATGTATGATGTTGTGCTTTTGTTTCCAGAAGTAAGCGCTTGCGCCCATGGCATTCATACTCAGCCCTAAAAAATCATTCAGCTTTGGATTGGTACTGTAACTGCCGTGGTTGGCATCATGCATTACGCTAAAACCAATACAGGCCAAAATATATCCCAGCAAAGCACAAAGCAGCAAAGCAGGCAAGGCGCCAAGAGGCAAAAAAATTAAGCTGCAGTAAATGGCAATCGCACTTCCAACTAAAGTAACTGTTTTTATGTACAAGCGCCAGTTACCGGTTTTCTTTAAATGATTTTTTTCAAAGTATTCATCAACTGCTTGTTTTAAATCCTGGTAAAAGAGGTTGCTGCTGTTATTGAAAGTTATCTTTGCCATACTTGATTTTATTGGAACACAAAATTAAACGGATATAATAAATCACAAACAAAGTTGTGTCAATTTAGTTTGAAAGGCACCATCATTTCAAATGCAGGAATTGCCACGTCAAACATTTTTTTATTGTTGACATTTTCCATTTGGTAAGTGCCATACATTTTACCCATTTCTGTTTTTAAATTACATCCGCTTACATACTGATAATTGGTTCCGGGGTTAATGACAGGTTGTACACCTATTACGCCTTCTCCTTCCACTTCTCTTACACTTCCTGTAGCATCAAATATGTGCCAGTGCCTGCGAAGCAGCCGAACAGGGAATGAGTTATTATTTTCGATGGTAATGCGGTAGGCAAACATAAATTCATGGTTGGATGGATTACTGTAGTCCGGTTGGTAGAAAGTTTCTACCGACACTGTAACGCCTTCTGATATTTTTGAAACCATGAAATGAAATTATCGATTGTAAATATAAGGAAAACAGGGTGCTTTCTTTGTGAAAGAGGGAACTGAATTTGCTAAATTGGTAATAAAGTATTGATATTAAATTTTTCTTGAAGCCGTATAGCCATTTTTTTGAAGCCACTGCATTACTTTATCCCTGTTATCCCCCTGTACCAATATTTCGCCATCCTTAACAGAACCTCCGGTGCCGCAAAAGGTTTTTAATTTTTTACCCAACTCATCCATATCAGCATCTTTGCCCACAAATCCTTCAACAATGGTAACAGATTTTCCTGCCCGTTGTTTTTTATCCAGCAGTATTCTTAGCTTTTGTTGTGAAGCAGGTAAAGTTTCCCGTTCCCCTTTACTGTCATCTTCCAGCTTAAAATTTGGATCGGTGGAATAAACAAGCCCACCAAGTGAGTTCAATTTTTTCTTCTGCATTGTTTACTTGTTTATCACGGCCTTCAGGCTCAAGTCTAAACTTCTTGCCTGATGTATTACAGCGCCACTTGAAATAAAATCAACACCTGTGGCAGCATACGCTTCTATATTGGTAAGATTAATACCGCCACTTGCTTCTGTTTGATATTTGCCATCAATAATTTTTAGCGCTTCGGTAATTTGTTCAGGCTTAAAATTATCCAGCATAATCACATCCACTTTTCCTGCAGTCATTACTTTTTTTACATCCTCAATATCTCTTGTTTCCACTTCTATTCTCAATCCCTTTTTTTTTGTTTGCACATAGTTGTACGCTTTTTCTATTGCCTTCTCAATTCCGCCGCAATAATCAATATGATTATCCTTCAGCATTATCATATCATACAAACCAAAGCGATGATTTACGCCTCCCCCAATACGTACTGCCTCTTTTTCCAGCAGGCGAAAGCTGGGGGTGGTTTTTCTTGTGTCCAATAATTTTGTTTTATAGGGCTTTAGCTTATCTGTGTATTGCTTTGTCAAGGTTGCAATACCACTCATTCGCTGCATGCTGTTAAGCACCAATCTTTCACATTGCAAAATAGTATGCACTTTGGCCTCTACTTCAAAAGCCAGTTCACCATACTTCATTTGTTCACCGTCTTTTTTAAAGATTGTAAAAACGGCCCTGGGTTCCATATAATGAAAAATTCTTTCCGCCACACTTACACCGGCCAATACCCCATCTTCTTTTATTTTCAATACAGCTTTCCCGGTTGCAGTTGAATCAATACTCGATAAAGTGGAATGGTCGCCATCGCCAATATCTTCAGCAAGAGCATTTGCTATCAGCAGTTTTAATTGTTCATCATATTGCATCAAGGCAAAAGTAGCCATTAAAAAACCCCGGCACTAACCGGGGCTAAAATTTTTATTGTAATGGCTGTTTACCTGCTTTCAAACCTTAGTTCCTGCAGCACCAATGCGTCTTTACGTTGCTTCAGGTAGATAGTGGTTCTGAAAGCCCCGTTCTTAGTATTCAATGTGCCAATACAGTATTGCGATCCATTTTTTTCGCCTTTGTGGATCACATCAAAACCTTTTACTGGGTTATTGGTAAAAAAATCCCTCAGCACAATTTCTGCCTGTGTTCTGCTAAAGCTACTCCCTTTATCAGGCATTGTAATTTCAACAGTGTTGTCAAAAAATTTTGCCACGCCTGCTACATTGCCGGTTTTCATAGCCTCCACCACTTCATCAATACTAATTAAAGGTTTGAATGAACACAGCAGCACAAATGACAAAACGATTGGTAAAATTTGTTTCATAATTGTAAATAGTTTACACTGCATTACTTTACTAAAAACGTGCCAGCAGGGGCGGTTATTATGTTTTCAAAGTAATATAACACAAGTAGAGACAGTTTGCTTTTTAAAAAAGTTGCAAATGAATTAGCTTTGGAACATGAATAATAAAAAAGCAATACTAATAATCATGGATGGATGGGGTCTTGGCAAGATAAAAAGCAGCGATGCTATTCAAAATGCCAATGTACCCTTTGTAACTTCTTTGTATAAAAAATATCCTAATACCACTCTTATTACCTGTGGGGAACAGGTAGGACTGCCAGATGGGCAGATGGGAAATAGCGAAGTTGGCCACCTTAACCTGGGTGCCGGCAGAATTGTGTACCAGGAGCTACAGCGAATAAATGTTGCTATCAGGGAAGGTGAGTTTCAGAAAAACGAAGTGTTGTTGTCAACCATTCGTTATGCAAAACAAAACAATAAAAAACTACACCTGCTTGGGCTTGTAAGTGATGGGGGTGTACACTCACACATAAACCATATTAAAGCCATTTGCTCTGTTTGTAAAACCGAAGAATTTAACAATTTATTGATTCATGCCTTTACCGATGGACGGGATACAGACCCCAAAAGTGGCCTTGGCTATTTAACAGAATTGCAGGAACACCTGACGGTTTCAACTGGAGCTATTGCTACTATTACCGGCCGCTATTATGCCATGGACAGGGATAAAAGATGGGAAAGAGTGAAGCTGGCGTATGATGCACTCGTAAACGGCATTGGTGAACACTCAAAAAAAATACTTGATGCTGTTAAAGCATCGTATGCAGGTAATATAACCGACGAATTTATAAAACCAATTATTAACGCAACAGTTGCTGATACAAAAATTGCCGAAGGCGATGCAGTGCTGTGTTTTAATTTTCGTACAGACAGGTGCAGGGAAATTACCGAAGTGCTTACGCAAACAAACATGCCTGATTTTGGAATGAAGAAATTGAAGCTTCATTATACCACCATGACGCAATATGATCAAAGTTTTAAAGGGGTGAATGTAATGTTTGAAAACGATGACCTTAAAAATACGCTGGGTGAAATTTTGCAACAGTATGGTAAAACACAAATACGCATTGCAGAAACAGAAAAATATCCGCATGTATCTTTCTTTTTTAGCGGCGGAAGAGAGGTTCCATTTGAAGGTGAAAGAAGGATTATGGTGCCATCACCAAAAGTAGCCACCTACGATTTGCAACCTGAAATGAGCGCTTATGAAGTAACCGATGCTATAGTAAAAGAAATTGAAACCAACCCGGCTGATTTTATCTGTCTCAATTTTGCCAATGCCGATATGGTGGGCCATACTGGCGTGTGGGAAGCAGTGATTAAAGCTGTAGAAACTGTTGATGCATGTGTTGAAAAAGTAGTAACTGCTGCATTAAAACAAGACTATACAATCTTTCTTACAGCAGACCATGGCAATGCTGATTATGAAATAAACGGAGATGGCACACCCAATACTGCACACACTTTAAACCCTGTTCCATTATTTGTGATCGATAATAATTGGACAGGTGAGGTATCCACAGGAAAACTCGGGGATATTGCACCAAGCATTTTAACAGTGATGGGATTACCTGTACCAAAAGAAATGACAGGAAATATATTAGTGAAAAAATGATATTTTTATTTGAAAAATAATTACCATGTTTAAAAAGCTATTACTGTTTTTGGTTGTTGCGTTTATCATAATCCAGTTTTTTCGCCCCGAAAAAAACATTAACACAGGTTCGCCTGTAAGCCACATAGCCAAAGTAGTCGCAGTTCCTGTAGAAGTAGGTAAAATATTAAAAACCAGCTGCTACGATTGTCACAGCAACAATACTGTGTACCCCTGGTATGCTTCAGTGCAGCCAGTGGCGTGGTGGCTTAACCATCACATTGAAGAAGGAAAAAGAGAAGTAAACTTTGATGAATTTGCTAATTACTCAGTGCGGCGCCAATACAAAAAGCTGGAAGAAATAAACGAGCAGGTAAAAGAAGACGAAATGCCCTTAGGCTCATATACCCTCATCCATAAAGATGCCGTTTTAAGCAAAGATCAAAAACTAGCAATTGCCAATTGGGCAACAAACGCAATGGATAATCTTAAATCCCGGTATCCAGCCGATAGTTTTATAAAAAAATAATACAAATTTCTATTGTCATTTTTTTCCCATGCAGCAAAAACAAGGATGAATTTGCCTATATTTATAGTCTGTAAACCAAGCACAATATGACAGAAGAGCAAATGCTTGCAGGCTGTCTTCAAAACGACGCAGCCTCTCAAGATGCATTATACTCCCGGTTCAGCCCCCGAATGCTTGGCGTATGTTACCGGTTTGCCAAAAACAGGGAGGACGCAGAGGACATGTTACAGGAAGGGTTTATAAAAGTGTTTTCCCAAATGCACCAATACCGTAACGAAGGCGCACTCGAAGGTTGGATTAGAAGGATTATAGTGCATACCTGTATCAATGCGCTAAAGAAAAATAAAAAATTTTCAGACTGTGTAGATATTGCCTATGCCAGCAGTATTGGAATAAGGGAAGAAGCTATTCCAGCTATCATGCAGGCAAAAGAAGTAGTTGAATGTATCAGGGCGCTGCCGCTTGGTTATCGCACTGTGCTGAACCTTTACGCTGTTGAAGGTTATTCCCACAAAGAAATAGGTAATATGCTTGATATTGAGGAAAGCACCAGCCGTTCTCAATATACAAGGGCCAAAACGATGTTAGAAGATATATTAATTAAGAAAAAAATATTGCTGGCGCCAAAGAAGGCAACTTCTGTAAATGCCGCCGTATAACCTTTACCAAAACCTGGAGCATACCAGTAACTGTAAGATGCTTGTGAAATGGAAAGCAGTAAGAACAATATAGATAGTTTTGAACGGTTCCTGAGAGACAAAACAGACGAATTCAGAATGTACCCTTCAAAAAGAGTGTGGTACAGCATATATAACAATATGCACCCTGGAACCAGGCTGCCCTCTTTGTCAATGAGCATTATATTGATATGTTCCTTATTTCTTATTGGCTATCTGAATACAGATGTAAACAAACAGTATTCAGCAAATACTGTTGCAACTGGCGAAAACCAAAAAAGTAGTAGTGCCGTTATTGCCACCGTGCAAGAACCTTCAGAACAAATAGACAACATTGATTTTAATACAACAGCCCCTCTAACAATAAATACAAACAAGACTTCCCAATCTGATAAGGCATACTCAACAAAAACCGATACAAAAGTTACTTCAAGGGCTTTTACAAGAAAAACAAATCAGCTAAAAACAGTTTTAGCAATTAATACATCTAATGCTATTATTGATTTCACACATAAAGAAAGCATAGTTGAGCAAAGTAACAATGAAATTACAGGTACAATTACAATTGATCCAGCATCTATAACTGAAGAAAATATTGCTACTGATATTTTAAATACGGAAACATACAACCCCATTGTTGGCATTGGCAGCAGCAAAGAAAACAATGCCAGCCTTAATACAGAAAATAAGGAGACCATTGCAACAACTGTATCTCAAAACGAATTAAACACTAACGGCACTATCTCTATTGTTAAAGCCCCAGACTCTTCTATTGAAACTGCAAAACCAGCAGAGGATAAAGCAGCAAAAGAAAATAATATTGATGGGAATAAGATTACTAATGACATCGCTAAACATGAGGCAATCAGTGATAAGTTGGACAAAGCATGGATGGATGATTTTGTATTGTACAATAAACCAGTAGCAAAAAAATGGGCTGGTAAACTTAGCTGGACAGCTTATATAACTCCCTCTGTTGTGTACAGGCATCTGCGGAATAATGCACCAGACAAATTAACTACTGACAATAGCAATTATAATAGCGCAAATGTTGATGTTTTAGTAAAGCACAAGGCTTCATTTGGTGCAGAAGCCGGTTTTGGCCTTCTGTATGATGTAAAGAAAAAAATAAAATTAAAAGCAGGCGTACAGTTTAACTATAGTCGTTACAATGCCCATGCTTACGAAAATCATCATCCTATTGGAACATCTATCCTGCTTAACAAT
This sequence comes from uncultured Ferruginibacter sp., assembly GCA_964494815.1. Taxonomy (GTDB): domain Bacteria; phylum Bacteroidota; class Bacteroidia; order Chitinophagales; family Chitinophagaceae; genus Ferruginibacter. Next base: position 6,697 of record CAZBTD010000107.1, read on the forward strand.
GACAATAACAGCGGTGTTTACGAATCATTCCGTTCCAGCCCTTACTCAAATACAGTTGGGCTTACAGCGGTGAAACTTCATAACGAAAGCTATCAATTGTCATTGCCAATCGGTGCAGATATAAGGCTTGCATCATTAAACGACAAAATAAACTGGTATGCCGGGGCTACCATACAGCCAACTTTTATCCTGTATGGAAAATCTTATATCGTTTCGTCTGACAGGCGTAGCTATGTAACAGATAAATCACTGTTGAATAAATTTAATCTTAATGCTGGTTTCGAAACATATTTGTCTTTCAAAACTAATAACTATACCTGGCAAGTGGGGCCCCAGTTCCGCTCTCAAATTTTCTCTACCAACACAAGGCTATACACTGTTGAAGAACGCCTCCTTAATTTTGGATTTAAAGTTGGTATAAATAAAAGGTTTTGAATTAGCAGGTTAATTCCTATTAAAAAACAATTTATTTAATTGCATTACGTTATTATTACTGTTCCCAAGGAACAAATTTTAACTAAAAGCCACTGCGCCGTACCAGCAGTGGTTTTTTGTTTTTCTACTACTTAGGTATAATTTTGAAAGATGAAAAAAATAATCATCTTTTTACTCACCGCTATCTCTGTTGCAAGTTGTTCGCAAAAAAAAAATGATACTTCTATTGCTACAGCTAATACAGTTGACGCCGAAAAAAAAGATTCGGCTACAAATTCTTTTTTTCCAGTAACAACATATTTACAAGGACAGATAATATTATTTGACTCATTACCTGTAACCATTTTACAGGTAACTACAAAAAATAAACAGACAGACTCTGCCTGGTTACCGAAGGAAAAAATAAAACCATTGCTTACTCCTTTTACTGCAGAACTAATTAACAAAAGCAATCTTTCTTCCTATTTTAAAGAGACAAATTTTAATGACCAGAGCACTGAAGCAATAACTCTTATGTACAGCCCAAAAACAAAATTGCCGGATTCGTTAAGCCTTCGCAATTGGAATGTTTACATAAACCCCGATAAAGAAACAGTTAAAAGTATTTTTATTGTGAGGCAGATAAAAGAAAATGGAACACCTGTTACGCAGCAGCTTACCTGGCAAAGTGGCAAGTGGGCTAAAATAGTGAACATTAAACCTATCCCTGGCGAAAGTTCATCTTCGGTGGAAGAAATAAAATGGGTTTGGGATTTAAGTGGACAGTAGCAGTTGATAACTATATAAATTATTGAATGACGCAGGATGAATTTTCAAAGATAGCACCAACCATACCGCTTCAGCCCGGTATTTATAAATACTATGATGCAGATAATACGCTTTTATATGTAGGTAAGGCCAAAAGTCTTCGAAAAAGGGTAAGTTCTTATTTTTCAAAAACCTTCACCAGTTACAAAACTCACGAACTGGTACGGCGTATCTCGAAAATTGAATTTACTATTGTTAATAATGAACAGGATGCTTTTTTGCTGGAGAATTCCCTCATCAAAAACTTCCAGCCTATTTTTAATATCAATCTTAAAGATGATAAAAGTTACCCGTATATCGTTATAAAAAAAGAACCATTTTCAAGAGTGTTTTTCACAAGAAGGAAAGCACCTGATGGCTCACAATATCTCGGTCCATTTGCCTCACTTACAAAAGTGAGAGAGTTACTCGACTTTATAAAACTCAATATTCCATTACGCACCTGTAAGCTTAACCTTACTGAAAACAACATTTCAAAAAAGAAATTTAAAGTGTGTCTTGAATATCATCTCGGAAATTGCAAGGGCCCATGCGAAGGACTTCAAACTTTAGCTGATTATGCCGAAGGACTGAACAGAGTAAAAAACATTTTAAAAGGCAACCTCTCACCCGTTATACAGCATTTTAAATCCGAATTGCAAACACTGGCACAAGCCCTGGAGTTTGAAAAAGCAGAAGTGATAAAAAAGAAACTTGAATATCTGCAAGAGTATAAATCAAAGTCGGCGGTAGTAAATGAGCGGCTTGGCACAGTAGATGTATTCAGCATTCTTGAAGAAGGTGAAACAGCATATGTAAATTATCTTTCGGTTAGCAATGGCTCTATTGTGCTAACAAAAACAATTACACTTACAAAAAAGCTTGACGAAACGGCTGCTGAAGTACTGAGTTTTGCGGTGGCGCAATTAAGAGAAACATTTAACAGTGAAGCAAATGAAATAATTATACCACTTTCAATTGATTTTCCCAATACAGGTATAACTATTACAATACCTAAATCCGGTGATAAGAAAAAGCTATTGGATCTTTCTGAAAAAAATGTTGGTTATTTTAAAGAGGAACTCAAAAGAAAAAAAATGCTGCTGCTTGAAGATACTCCTGCGGCCGAAGTAATAAATGTACTTAAACAAATGCAGCAGGCTCTTCACCTACCATCTGTTCCCCAGCATATAGAGTGTTTTGATAATTCAAATTTTCAGGGCAGTTATCCTGTATCTGCCATGGTTTGTTTTAAAAATGGCCTGCCAAGCAAAAACGATTACCGGAGATTTAATGTAAAAACAGTAACAGGCCCCAACGATTTTGCCACAATGAAAGAAGTGGTTTTTCGCCGGTACAAAAGAATGATTGCTGAGGGGCAAATATTGCCGCAATTAGTGATAATTGATGGCGGCAAAGGACAGTTGAGTGCTGCAATGGAAAGTATAACAACACTTGGGCTCAATGGCAAACTTACATTGGTAGGACTTGCGAAAAATGAAGAAGAAATATTTTTCTATGGCGATAGCCAGTCTGTAAAGCTCCCATGGGATAGTGAAACACTAAAGTTGATAAGAAGAATCCGTGATGAAGTGCATCGCTTTGGCATTACATTTCACAGAAACCAACGAAGCAAAGGAAGTTTTAAGAATGAGCTTGAAATGATTGAGGGTATTGGCAAATCAACAATTGACTCCCTATTGAAGAAATTTAAATCTGTAAAAAAAATAAAAGATGCGTCAGCAAGCGATTTAGAAGAGGTAATTGGCAAGTCAAAGACAAAACTACTGACAAATTATTTTCATCCACAAGAACAAACACGAGCCGCTATAAAATAAAAAAGGGCCAGGATAGAAATCCAGCCCCGTTTTAAAATCCAATATCCTATGAAAAACCATTATAAAGATATACAGTATTGAATTGGAAACAATACCTAAAACGGGGTATTTAATTTACACTCTTTACTTCTCTTCCAAATGACCTGAAATAAAAATGCCCATCAAAATTGATGGGCATTTGTTTGATACAATTTTTATTAATAACTCCACAAATCAAGTTCATAATTGAACACCTTTTCTTTTATCCTTTCACCCTCAAGCAATTGGAATACACCATTTTCTTTAAGGCCCGGTTGCTGTGCAATAGGGATATCAAGAGGATTATCAATAGTACTTTTAATGATTCGGCCGCTGAACATACGGCTTTCAAAAAGCTCTTCCCAAGTCATTCTTGCGCCATAGTTTTTACCATTATACACTTCGTACTTTGCAAAAGTTGGCCTTAAATCAGGATAATAAATCCAAAACAAAGGATAAGCCTGGTCGCCGATTTGTACACCCGAAGATGTCATCATTTTTTTAACCGGAGCTATACCCAATATCCTCCAGAATAAACGGGAAGCTTCTTTATCAAAAACCACCTCTTCCTTAATCTGGAATTTATAAAATGAGTCAAGGTTAATTTCATTTTGCACCTCTTTCGTTCCAACTACGTTTCCAAGAGAATCGTAAATGGGTGTAGTGGTAGTACCACCAGTAACCATTTTAGAAACCTCGCCGATTGTCATTGGTGTAGTAAACCTGTCATCAATATTGGCAAATGCTGTTACCTCTCCATCCTGTATTGCTTTAAGTAAAATAGAAATAAAACGCTGGTTGCCGTTATTTTCATCCGCAGTATATCGGAAAGGCAGGTTTATTTTTTCCCTTGCATCAATTTCACGCCATATCTTATGGCGGTAAACTGCATCGTCAACTCTCAGGTGTTCGTAAGCCAAAGGACTTCTGTCAAGAATATCTCTCCTGTCAACGGCATCTTCCGGACGAAGGGATTTTTTTACTTTAGGGATAGGTAAACTATCTGGTAACTTAGCAGGCTCGGGTGTAGTTGCCGCCACCACTGTTGAATCTACCTGGGCAGAAGGACTAACAGTAGCCTTTGTTTTGCCTTTGGTATTTTTTCTTACAGTAGTATTGCCACGCTTGGTTGAGCTGCGTTTTTTGCCCTTCTGTGCTTCAGCCACATTTACAAATGCAGCAAAGAAGAAAGCCAGCATGAATACCCTGATTAAACTCTTTTTCATAGATATAAAAATTAATATTATTTCAATAAAAAGCCTGGTGCCTGAATTGTTCGCTTACTTCCATCCGGACCTACAACATTAATCTGGTCAAAAATTACTGATGTACCTGGCTGGCACTTAGACATTTGAGCAATAGATCCAAGATTGTTACCAGTTAAAGTAACCGGTTGTGGAACAGGGAAGCCTGCGCCTGTAAAATAAACTGTTGCACCTACTACCTGGAAACGGGCATCAAAGTCAAAGTTCTCAAGATCTGCACGACAGAACTGTTGTGCTTTAAACACTGCAGACTGGATAGCACCACCAGAGCTTGGACCAACTTTAAATATCGGATCAGGAATTCTTTTTACACGGAATTCAAATTGTGTTGTTTTGCCATCGGCTGTTACATTCAACATTGCTTTACCAATTGAATTACCCTTCACAATGTATTTTCCATTTGAGCCGCCAGAAATTGAAGCTGCACCTGACATAGTAACGGATGTTTTATCCCAACCTGTTGGAGAACCTACAGTTATTGGATTTTCAACACCTATATAAAATACATTCATTTTATCAGCAGAAGCTGCAACACCGCCCGGTGTACCCACAGTATATTCAATATCCTTTATGAGTTGATCATC
>CAZBTD010000108.1:0-11095 GCA_964494815.1 uncultured Ferruginibacter sp.
AATACCGGAATTAACCCTAAAGTACGGATTACATCCAAAGATTGCGATGCAAAAGCCTCATTAAGCTCTATCAAATAAATATCATCTTTCTTGATTCCTCAGAGTTTCAGAACAGATGGAATAGCATAAACATGTCCTACACCCATAATACGTGTCTCTATTGCACAAACTGCATAAGAAACAAAACGTTCCATAGGTTTTACATTAAGTGTTTTGAGCATTTTCTCAGACACTACAAGTACAAATGAAGCACCATCCCTTGTTGGTGATGAGTTACCTGCGGTAACAGTTCCTTTAGCATCAGGCAATGATATTTCTGGCGCTGCTTCACCTATGTTTACTTGTGCTATTGTACAGAGAGAAAACAAAATGAATACAGATGTGAATATTTTTTTCATTTACAACAGTTTTTCTTTTGAAACAATGATAATATTAATCGGAGGAATTTCAACATTATAAAGCGTTAAAAAAGTTATACTCCATTTTTAAAACAAAACCTCTGTCAGCGGTCCGGTATAAATTATTGACTACCGGAAAACGATAGCCCAAGTCGAGCCTTGCCCTGCTATCGAATATAAACTGCACAGATGGTGCCAGGTCAAGATATGTTTTGTGATTGCCAAGATTGGTTTGTCCAAGTAATTCACACATCAGGTTAACATTGGTTTGATTATAACTAATATATTCTTTGGGAAGCATTAGTTTGCCAATGGATAAAGTGTAGTACAAAGCATTTCGTTCCTTGTCACTATAGGTAAACTTTTCAATACCATTATCAGTCGCATGAAGATAAGAAAGCCCTGCCGACACAGCCACTTTTTGCACCAGTTTGGTAGCAACCAGCCCGGCTTCGTAGCCAGAGTTGTGCCCAAAAAAGTCAATAGCCGGTTGGTGAATATCGCTGTTGTTGTAGCTGTATCTTCCTAACAAAGCCATTCTGAAATGGCTATGTATATCATCTGCACTGAAGAAACGGTATTTAATATAGGCACTGCCCCCTTCAGCAATAAATTTATCGTTGCGGTTGCTTAAAAACACTTCTCCATGCAGCATTATTTTTTTTGAAATACCCAGCATTAATTCCGGAAGCAAATGATAATTGTACCTGCCCTTTTCATTCATCAGGTAATTGTTCATTCTTATTCCAATACTATGGGCAGCCATGTTGCTGGCTGGTTCAGTAAAAACAAATAGCTCTTGTGCCTTTATTTTTACAGAGATGAAAGTGAAGAATAGCAATAGATATTTTTTCATTTAATAAATCTTGAAGTAAAGAAAAGTTACAGTTTGCACAGTTAATTGCTGTGCAAACTGTAACAGAAAAACTAATGCAACTACATTGTTACATGATATATCCTGGCGCCTTCTTTAGCACCGCCTTTGCTGCAACAGGCAGATGCCTTGCCTGTTTTGTAACATTCCATAGTAGTGTATTTGCTGTTTTGTTTAAATGCCTTTGCAGTAACATAGCCTTTGTCAAGCACTTTAATGGTTTTTGTACCTGTAATGGTTTGATCTTTTATATTAAGAAAGTGAAATGTAGTGCCGTTAATATCAACGTGGCTGTCGTTATTGATGATTGTATTGTCAAACTGTACTGTAGCAGTAAGTGAGGCAACAAAAAATCCTGCATCTTCCACTTTGTTTTTTATTTCATCAATATCAACCTTGCTGCCAGGCTTAAATGTAATGTCAAAGCTTGAGTTCTTAATATTGGCTTCCACCTTTTCTGCATAGTCAATCGATTTTAATGCTTTGTTGATGGCATTGCTGCACATACTACAGGTAAGGCCACTGGCCTGTAATGTGGCTTTTGTTATTTGCGCCTGCACCGTAGTTGTAAAAAATAGTGCAACTACTATCATTACTTGTTTCATAAATTAGTTTTTAATGATTACATTTTACAGCAGGACTTTTCTTTGCTGTTACCTTCTGCATTTTTACAACAAGCCATGTCTTTGCAATGAGCTGAATCCTTTTTGCAATCTTTACTGTCGCAGCACTTTGCAGTTTCAGTTGTTGCTGCATCCGCTTTTCTATCGTACTGGCAACAGGCATGCAGGCTGTTGTATGCTTCATCGCTGGCAGTTTTATCCTGTGTGTCATAGCCGGCATCTGCAATAGCCTGCTGTATTTTGTCTCCTGATGTTTTTGATGTGTTGTAAGCAAGTTTTAATTGTTTACTGTCTTCATTCCAAATTGCAGTAGATGCACCGGCTGATTTGGCTGCTTTTTCGATATTCTTTTTGCACATGCCACAATTGCCCCATACTTTGATGGTTTCTTTTTTTATGGCTGGCTGTGCAAAACAAAATTGGCTAATAAAAAGGCTGAACAATAATGCAGCGCTGAATGATAATGATTTCATGATTATAAAATTTTAATGTTTGTAAAAAATAAATAGTTGTGCATAGCACAATACCCATCAATTAATAACTGATGGGGACAAAAACAGAAAAATTCTAAATCCTGAAAACGCAGTTTAATACACAAGCAGACGGCTTGCTATATACAGGAGGTGAGTGATTGTTAAAATTATTAAACTCGGTTTTGGCTTCGAGTAAAAAGTAAAATAGTGGATAACTGTTTGAAAGAGTAATGACAGGTGCTTCAAAGCTTACATCGTTTGAGGCTTTTTTATGAAGGTCGTCAAGCTTATAAAACTTATGTTCATCATTGCAGCAACCATTTTTCTTTTCCTTCATGCCACATTTGCCACATTTGTCATTGTCGCTGCCATAAAACTCCACCCCGGCTTTCTGGCCCATGCAATAGTGTATCTCCATGGCAATACCGGAGGAAACCCCCAGGTATAAAAAAGCTAAAATGGCGACAATGAATTTTTTCACAATACAAAAGTAAATTGTTTTGCTTAAAGAAAAGTATGATTGTGCTCAGCGCTGAATATTTTAACAAAGAAGGTGCAGGTAACACAGTTCTGAACATCTCTAGTTCACAAAATTCCATTTAATTCCAAAGCGAAAAAGAAAACCCGGGTAAATATAATGCGGGGCAGCAAAGTTGCTTTTTGTAAACCCAAACCCATCAGCAAAACTGATGCTGTTTAAATTTTCAGCTCTTAAGTAGCCTGTAAAGCTTCGAATCCTGAAATGTAAGAAGGCATGAATATCGGGACGGTTGTTGATACTGCTGTCCTGCGGAAAGAATTGCCCCATTACCGGCGAGTAGTCATACATTTTAAAAGGGGTGTAATATTTTATTTCAATACCGGTACTTAAATCAAGGTTGTTTTTAAAGAACATGCCTTCATAGGCAATTCTGTTCCTTGTAAAAGCCAGCGGCAACTTTATTGGCGAGGCGGCATCTGTAAGCTGTAAGGCGGCTTCACTATACAGATTCCATCTTTTGGTAAGCTTTATTTTCTTTGAAGCTGATAATTGCAGTATGTTGATAATGCGGCTAAACTGTTCTGTTTCATAATAACCGGTAAAGTATGTATAGTTTGTAATAAAGTAATTGGCAGCAGTCAAATTTATAAATGAGTTTTCAGCGGTGGCTTTAAAGATGGTAATATTTTCTTTTGAAAGAGAAAGATTGTTGCCAAAGTTGAAAGATGAATTGGGGTTGAAAATATACGATGGGCTGCGGTTGATATTTTGAAACACCAGGCCAACATTGCCCCAGCGGTTGTTTAAATACCGGTTAAGATATGCATACACATTATAGTCACCACTGTTATTGCCTGCTGTGTATAATTCACCACGTGCCAGTATGTCCCAAAGTTTATTTTTTGTTTTGTTGCGGTACTCTCCGTGTAAGACGATATTATAAAATGTTTTTGTGCCAGATGAAAAAGTGCCTTTTATATTTTCCAGCTTTATCCCGGCCAATAAATATTGCCCTGTATTTTTTGCGTCTGGAAATTGCAGGATAGAAAAATCATTGCTAAAAGTTTTCCATGCATCAGTTAGCCGGAACAATGTAGTTGATTTAGACAAAGTGGTGTCGTACCAATTTTTGTACAATGCACTGTCAAATGACTTGGCGGATCTCGTCTTTGATGTTACAGAATCAATGTAAGTATAGCCACTGTTTGTGTAAGTAAACGTATGCTGAAAACGAAGCCTTGGATAGAAAAGGTACTCAGTAGTGGAGTCATTTATTTCAACAGAATCTTTTTTGCCAAGATCATAACTCTGCCTTATAAAAAAAGTTCGTTCCCTGTATTCATTGCCAGTACTTACAAAGCTGTTAAATGGATTTGGTGTATACACTGTGGCAGAAGCCAGGTTTACAGGTATTGAAAAGCGCCGGTTATAAATTGGGGTGTCTAAATAGCCATTACTTTTCATTCCTCCATTTTCAGAATTTTTAATAGAGTTGTTCATAATAAAAAAGTAAGCAGCATATCGCTTTCTTTTTCCCTGGTAATTGCTGTATAGCCTGTAGTTGCCATGATTGGCACTTTGATTTACAAAAAAACCTGGTGAGTTAAGCAGGCGGTATTCAAATCCAAAATTTAAATTAGGCTTTGGGCTTTGGGCATGCAGGATGTTAATCATCTGTTCTTTTCCGCCGCCAAGCTGGTAGTTAATTTGTGTAAGAGGTTTGGTAGTTCTGTAAAATTTTGTTGTTTCAATGGTGAACTTATAAGCATCAAATGCATGAAAGCCGGGATCAATGCCAGTTTTGATAAGTGGCGAAAAAATTAATGAGTAACCTGCGGCACCGCTATTTCCCAAATGCTGCCACGTATAAGGTACTATATAGTAGGTATAAAAATCATTGATACTAGTATTTGGCCGCAATGTTCTTATCGAATCAAGATAACGAAAGGTAATAGTGATGGAATCTTTAGCGTCATCACGGTGTACAAAGCCAATGGTATCTTTATTTGACGAGTAATTGCCTGCGCCCTGCCGGTTAAAAGTCCTGTTTGAAGAAGTAGGAAAAGCACCTTCATCCTGCGAAAAGCAGTTGGCACAGCACAACAAAACAAAAATGGTAAAAAGCAGTTTGTTCATCCGTTCAATTACGTTTCAGCAACCCTCCTATAATTAAAAGACCCGGGTCGGGTTACATAATTGCCAAAGGTAAGAGAAGATACTGTTAAGGAATTTATTAAAACAGTACATCATGCCTGTACCCGGTAACGTTTCCGTGGATTGAAATTCAAAAAAATTGTGCTGCCTGTATAAACTGTAAACAGTTCCCTATCTTCGCCACACTAAATTTTTTATACCATGAATCTTCACGAATACCAGGCAAAAGAGCTGTTAAAAAAATATAATGTTCCTGTGCAGGAAGGCATACCCTGCAGCACTCCTACAGAAGCAGAAGAAGCATACAGGCAAATACACACACAATACAGCAGCAAGTTTGCTGTGGTAAAGGCGCAGATACATGCTGGCGGCCGTGGCAAAGGGAAAATTGCAGGCACAGAGCAGCGTGGCGTAGCTGTGGGTAAAAATGCAGAAGATATTAAAACCATTGCACAAAATATTTTGGGAGGCACACTAGTTACCATTCAAACCGGCCCAGCTGGTAAAGTGGTAAATAAAGTGCTGGTGGCGCAAGACGTATATTACGAAGGGCCAAATCCTGTAAAAGAATTTTACCTGTCTATATTATTGGATAGAAGCAAAGGACAAAATGTAGTAATGTATAGCACGGAAGGTGGTATGAACATAGAAGATGTGGCGCATGATACACCAGAAAAAATATTTAAAGAATGGGTTTATCCCGGTGGTGGGCTGCAGGGTTTCCAGGCAAGAAAAATTGCTTTTAATTTGGGATTGAGTGGCGAAGCATTTAAAAACTGTGTAAAGTTTGTAACCAATCTATACAATGCTTATGTTGGCCTTGATTGTGGTATGCTTGAAATAAATCCTTTGTTTAAAACAAGCGACGACAAAATAATAGCAGTTGACTGCAAGATGAATATTGATGACAATGCTCTTATGCGTCATGCAGATGTAGCCGCATTGAGAGATGTAAGCGAAGAAGACCCCACTGAAGTAGAAGCAGGAAAATTCAACCTGAACTTTGTAAAGCTGGATGGTAATGTAGGTTGCATGGTTAACGGAGCTGGCCTTGCTATGGCAACAATGGATATGATTAAATTAAGCGGTGGAGAACCAGCCAATTTCCTTGATGTAGGTGGTACTGCCAATGCACAAACAGTAGAAGCAGGCTTCCGTATCATTTTAAAAGATCCAAAAGTAAAAGCAATCCTTATTAACATTTTTGGCGGTATTGTTCGTTGCGACAGGGTGGCGCAGGGTGTAATAGATGCTTACAATTCTATTGGTAATATTCAAATTCCAATTATCGTTCGTTTGCAAGGCACCAATGCTGATGTTGCTAAAAAACTGATTGATGATAGTGGTTTAAAAGTACAGAGTGCAATATTATTAAGCGAAGCTGCTGCACTTGTTAATAAAGCAGTGGCATAAAAATAATTGCTCCAAATCTTTCTATCCCATTCGTTTTATAGCGAATGGGATTTTTGTTTTAGAATGGCCAATTCCTCTTTGTAGTATAAATTCTACATATCGTAACGATTTTCCAATTCTGGATTTTTCCAAAAAAAAGACAATTTATCTTAAAATCTGTCGTTATCTATTGGTGTTGTAACAACCAACTCAGTATTTAACACAGATATCTATGGAGCCATACAAAATTTTTATCGTTGAAGACGATCCCTGGTACGGAGAAATTTTGGAGTACCATCTTTCCCTTAATGAGGATTATGTGATAACACGTTTTATCACTGGTAAAGAATGTCTTGCTAACCTTCATAAAAAGCCAGACTTAATTACCATCGATTTTTCACTTCCTGATTATACCGGAGATAAGTTGTATGAAAAGATTAAACAGATAGACGATCGCATTCCTGTAATCGCCATCAGCGGGCAGGAAGATGTAGCTATAGCGGTGAATCTTTTAAAGATGGGTGTAACAGATTATTTGGTGAAAGATGAAAACACCAAAGACATGCTGTGGAATGCGGTAATAAAGGTGAGAAAGATGGGCAACCTTACAAAAGAGGTTGAACAGTTACGAGAGGAACTCGGTCAAAAATTTTCATTCGAAAAAAGTATAAAAGGCAATAGCCCTGCATTGCAAAAAGTTTTTGCATTGATGGAAAAAGCTACCAAAACAAATATTAATGTTTCTATCACCGGCGAAACGGGAACAGGTAAAGAAGTGGTAAGCAAAGCCATTCATTATAACAGTGACAGAAAGAAAAAACCATTTGTGGCGGTAAACATGGCGGCTATTCCAAAAGAACTTGTGGAAAGCGAATTGTTTGGTCACGAAAAGGGAGCTTTTACAGGAGCAGTTGCAAGAAAAGCCGGCAAGTTTGAAGAAGCTAATGGTGGTACTATTTTTCTTGATGAAATAGCAGAACTCGATTTGAATTTGCAAAGCAAAATTTTACGTGTACTGCAGGAGAGGGAAGTAATACGGGTTGGTGGTTCCGAAACTGTGAAACTTGATATCAGGCTCATAGTGGCTACACATAAAAACCTTGCTGAGGAAGTAAAGAAGGGTAACTTTAGAGAAGACCTTTATTACCGTATCATCGGCTTGCCAATAGAACTGCCACCTCTAAGAGAAAGAGGCAATGATGTGCTGCTACTGGCAAAGCATTTTACAGATGAATTTTCAAAAGATAACAAACTCGGTGCGGTTTCACTTTCATCAGACGCTAAGCAAAAATTGATGGCTTATCATTTTCCTGGTAACATAAGGGAACTAAAAGCCATGATGGAACTGGCATCTGTAATGTGTACCGATGGCGAAATTAAACCTGATGACATCACATTTAACTCCACCAAGCAGGGAGAAATATTTACGATGGAACAGAAAACACTCCGTCAATATACCTGCGACATAATAAAATATTTCCTGAAGAAATATGATGATGATGTGATGCTTGTTGCAGAAAAACTGGATATAGGTAAATCCACTATTTACAAAATGCTGCAGCAAAAAGAAATAGTACTGGAGTAAATTTTTAGCAGAAAGCAACAATCGTTTACCAAAAAGTTTAAAACGAATTTATGCGTAAAAATGTAAGCATTAAATATGAGCTTGATAAGCAGGTGCCGCAGGTAAAGGCTAAAAAGGATAGGACGCTTATTGCCATTCACAATAAAGAAGAAAAGGTAACCGAAGTGATGCAGGAGCATGAAGAAAATGAAGTTGCTTCAATGCCGCAGCTACGCCGTATAGCCGAAAATATGCCTGGCATTATGGTTGAATATGAAACTACTGCAGACGGCACACATAAATACAACTATATAAGCCCGGCCTTTGACAGAATATTTGATGTAAGAGCTGTACATATGTATAAAGTAACACAATTTATACATCCTGATGATTTGGGTGAAATGACTGCCGCACTCGACATGGCGGCAGATACACTCAAATCTTTTTACATCGAGTCAAGAATGATATTGCCAGGCCGAGGTATTGTATGGAGGTCACTCAATTGCTCTTTCTCTCATTTTACGCAGGAAGGTGGAAGAGTTTTTAGCGGATTGATGCTGGATATTTCTGAAAGAAAAGAAGCAGATGAAAAATTAAATGAATCAGAAAACAGGATGGTATCACTTATCACCAATTTGCAAAACGGTATTTTGGTGGAAGATGAAAACAGGCAGGTGGTATTGGCAAATGAAATGTATTGCGAAATGTTTGACATACATGATTCTCCTGAAAATTTAAAAGGTGAAGATGGAGTAAAACTTACTGCAGACGTAAAAAAGAATTTTAGCGATCCGGATTTCTTTGAAGAAAGAATGCTGACACTCCTGGAATTTCAAAAAACTGAATTGAATGAATTGTTAGAAACAAAAGATGGCAGAATTATCAAGAGAGATTACATACCTATCTACAATAACAATATTTACAAGGGCCATTTATGGAAATACACAGACGTAACAACTGATAAAAATGCAGAGGATGCCCTGCGTATTAGAGAGGAAAAATACCGCAGTATTATTGATAACATGAATCTTGGTTTACTTGAAGTTGACACTGAGGAAAATATATTGTTTGCCAATCATGGTTTTTGCGTAATGAGTGGATACGAAACTGAGGAACTGATTGGAAAGCGTGCTGCACAAATATTTGCAAAAGGGGAGAATATAGAATTAATGGAGCGTAAGAACGAAGAGAGACAAAGAGGAACTACAGATGCTTATGAAATAGTAGTAAAAAATAAAAGAGGCGAAGTAAGGTGGTGGCTGGTAAGCGGTGCCCCCCGGTATAATGACCAGGGAGAATTGGTAGGCTCAGTTGGAATACATCTTGATATTACAGATCAAAAGCAACTTGAACTTGAACTAACTGTCGCAAGAGAACAGGCGGAACAATCAACAAGAAGCAAGGAAGTTTTTCTTGCTAACATGAGCCATGAAATCCGTACGCCAATGAATGCCATCCTGGGCATGAGCGGACAATTGGCAAAAACAGGCCTCAGTAAAAAGCAATTATTCTATCTCGATGCTATTAATGGGGCTTCAGAAAATTTATTGGTAATCATCAATGACATACTCGATCTTTCAAAAATTGAAGCAGGTAAATTGAGCCTGGAGAAAATTGCATTTGAGCCAAGATCGATTATTAAAAGAGCCATACAGGCGCTTAATCATAAAGCGGAAGAAAAGGGTCTTGCTTTAACCAATTCAATCCTTGATGAAAAGATAAGTGAGGTATTGATTGGTGATCCATACAGGCTGAACCAGGTTTTGCTAAATATCATCAGCAATGCAGTTAAGTTTACAGAAAAAGGTGGTGTTGATATTAAACTGGAAGTAATAAATGATGCAAGAAATAGCCAGACAGTACAAGTGTCAATAAAAGATACAGGTATTGGAATGGATGAAAAATTCAGGAAGAGTTTGTTTGAAAAGTTTTCCCAGGAAGATGCATCTGTAACAAGGCAGTACGGTGGCACAGGGTTGGGCATGAGTATTTGCAGGCAACTAATTGAATTAATGGACGGCGAAATAAATGTAGAGAGTGAAAAAGGGTTTGGTACTACCATATCATTTGTTGTTACTTTCCCTAAAGGAAATCAAGATGATTTGCCATCGCAGGAAGTTTTTGTAGCAGCAGAAAATATGCTTGCAGGCAAAAAAATATTAGTGGTGGATGATAATGAAATGAACCGTTTACTTGCCACAACAATACTTGCTAATTATGCGGCAGAAACTGTAGAGGCAGGTAATGGACAGGAATCTGTAGAGTACCTGGAGAAAAATAAGGTTGATTTAGTTTTAATGGATATCCAGATGCCGGTAATGAATGGTTTTGATGCAGCAAGATATATCCGTGAAAATATTAGTAAAGATTTGCCCATGATTGCATTAACGGCCAACGCAATTAAAGGCGACAATGAAAAATGTATTGAAGCAGGTTTGAATAGCTATTTGGCAAAACCATTCAAAGAAGAAGCACTAATGAAAATGATTGCAGGAATGCTAAATATTAACGGGTCTGTAAATAAACAGAAGAAAGCAGAAGTGCAAACAGAGGAACCAGAACCTGTGTATTATGATATTACAGAGATACGTACTATCAGCAGGGGCAACGAAGCATTCATTAGCAAAATGCTGAAAATGTTTGTAGAGCAGATACCGGTATTTGTAAATGATATGAAAGAGAAACATGCTGAAGGTGAATTAATAACTGTAGGTGAAATTGCACACCGCATAAAACCTACTATTGATAACATGGGAATTGTATCTTCTAAAACCATAATCAGGGAATTAGAAAAAATGGGTAAGGCAAATGAAGATAATGGAACGATGATGACACTGATAGGTAAAGTGGAAATGGATGTAGCCAAAGCAGTAGAAGCAATCAAACGGGATTTTAGTTTATAACCACCAGCAATAATTCAATCAACAAAGCTGTTCCATAAGGAATGGCTTTTTTATTTGTATGTAACTCTTTATACATAATTTAACCAATCCGCTACTTTGGACAATGGTGTTTATCAACTATTGCCAGAAATATTGAAAGAAGTCTTTTGAAATTGTATAAGCTTGAAGAAACTGGCAGCAAGTAGTTAATAAGGTCAAATGATAAATTTTCAAGACACAACAGTGCAACGGAA
>CAZBTD010000109.1:0-10882 GCA_964494815.1 uncultured Ferruginibacter sp.
TACTAAGTGGAATAAAATGGGTGGAGGATCAGGAAATCCCAATGTAATGTATGTAAGCCCTTTGCAGTTTGGTGCTTACTTTGATGGAATACATGATGATATAGATGCGTTAGATGCAACTTATACTTATTGCAAATCGCTGCCTTATGACAAGCAGGTGATAATACAATTGCCTCCAGGCGTTTGCCGTATTACAAGACCATGGGTAATAGGGGCCAAGTTTGTGGAAGAGCAATATTGCTTCTTAAACATGTATCCCATGTATGGTCGTGATTATCCACCAACTTTTAATTTAACACAGGCTACTGCAGCGGCCCAATCTAAGATGGTTTCTATTGAAGGATCTGGCTCTACAGCACTGTACCTCGATTTTACTGATGACCAGTCAATACAAGCAGGTATTTATTATTCAGCATATTCAAACAGTGCTGCCAGCCTTGAACTTCACACTTATCATATTACAGGTATAGGCATTTATGGAAAAGGTTATTTTGTAACAAACAGTGCCACTCCAAACACAAAAAGGGTAGGCTATTCATCACACAATAATAAGCAGATAGGTATTTTGGCTCCCACTCCCAGCGGTATAAGGGTTGAGAACTGTACTTTCAGGGATTTAAAAGAAGGCCTTGTAATCAACAATACGGGTGCTGTCAGTTTTAAAAACAGCTTTATCGAGTCTTGTCAAAGAGGATATTATTGCTGGGGTGCACATGGCAGCTTAATAGAAAATGTATCAGTTGATCTTACCGAAACGGCATTTGAAATAAGGTCGGGTTCAATGACAGTAAACAATATTTATGCACGCTTTTGTCCTGTTTCTTTACGGGTAGGTACTGGCACCAATACCTTTAATGCCTGTTATTTTGAAGCTGGTGGTTTTGCGATAGCTGGGTTAGCCCAGGTTATTATAGGTGATGACCCAGGCGATCCTGTACCTGTTGAATTCCCTACTGCTAATTTTGAAACAGATGCCATAAACTTTAATTCACTTACCATAGCAGCATTCACTACAGGAAATAATGGAGGAGAGGCATATTCACTGTGGATGAAACAATCGGCCAAAAGGTTGGCAATAAGAGGCGGCTATTTGCAGTCGTCAGCTAAAAAACTAACAGCAGCAAGTAATAATGAGTTAATACTACAGGGTGTGGCAGGTACCTTTACCGATACGTATCAGAACGGAACACCTACTGGCAATCAAAACATGACCGGAAGAGTTTCTATACAAGATATTAATGGCACTTTCCGAACAATGAAATTGACCAATACTGCCATGGGCAGCACAGCTAATGGTGATGGCACACGGCATTTATGTTTAGATGATAAAGGCAATATTGTGCTTTGCCCAACAACGCCATAAAAGAAAAAACAATTTTTTACAAAAAACCGGCTGTTCACTACAGCCGGTTTTCTTTTAAAAGTATTTTCTTCGTAAGATATAATGTAACCTACGGCATAATTTTTTTTGATTACCTTGAAACTATGAAAAAAATAATATTAACACTGTTGCTTTTACCGTTGCTTTCATCAGCACAATCAACTAAAAAAGACAGCATTTGGTTGTTATTAAAACCATTGGTGGGGACGTGGCGGGGAGAGGGGGGTGGAGAACCCGGCAAAGGAAAGTATGAACGTACTTACCAATTTATCATGAACAAAAATTTTTTAGAAGTAAAGAACAAATCAACTTATGAACCCACAAAAAAAAATCCCGGAGGAGAAGTGCATGAAGATATTGGCTATATCAGCTACAATCGTGGACAAAAAAAATTTAAGCTGCGCCAGTTTCATATTGAAAGTTTTGTAAACGAATTTTCATTAGATACTATTTCTGCTGATAAAAAAACCATCGTTTTTACAACCTATGCTATTGAAAATATTCCCAATGGTTTTAGAGCAAGAGAAACTTACAGGTTTGTAAATGAAAACGAATTTGAAGAGATTTTTGAGATTGCAGAACCTGGAAAATTTTTTGAGGTATATACCCGTGTATACTTCAGAAGAAAAAAATAATAGCGGCCTTTAGGAATGATTGTTTTAATCATTTTTTGTTTTTTATTTGCTGACAGTCCTTACCATATTCCCCGTATTTTTACGGCATGCTTAAATACACAACGATTGCTTTATTAGTTTGCTTTACTGTATCCTGTTCAAAAGAAACGGTTAACACTACTACTCCAACACCAGTTACTCCACCGCCGGCACAGGCTGTATATACATTGCTTGATGCAGTAGGTAACTGTAATCCAGTACAGGTGGAAGGTGTTTACACAACAGATATACCAATGAATGATAATAACCGGCTGGTGCTTACAGTAAATGTTACCAGCATTGGCACCTACTCCATATCCATTAGCAGTGGCAATGGATATGGATTTTTTACATCAGGCAGCTTTACCGCTACTGGCGAGCAGTTGCTGGTGGTGCCTGCAAGAGGTACACCAGTTAATGGCACCATCAATAATTTGTCTATCACGGCACAGGGAAATACCTGCAGCTTTGCCATTAGTGTAATAAGCCCGGTACCGCTCAACTCATTTGATGATAATGACCATATGTATTTTGGCAATATAAGCAATGCGGCTGCCGATACAGACAGCGCAAACAATTACCTGATGCGTAAGCCTTACAATACTGTTTCGTACAGCAGGGACAGAGGCATACCCAATTGGGTAAGCTGGCATTTGTATGCACCCGAT
This sequence comes from uncultured Ferruginibacter sp., assembly GCA_964494815.1. Taxonomy (GTDB): domain Bacteria; phylum Bacteroidota; class Bacteroidia; order Chitinophagales; family Chitinophagaceae; genus Ferruginibacter. The sequence goes on from CAZBTD010000109.1 coordinate 2,703, forward strand.
CTTGGTGCTATTTCCCGCCAGGAAGATTTCAGGCCTGATAATACATTACCAACTGGCTGGTACCAGGTGCCAGAAACTGCCTATTCAAATTCTGGTTTTGATAAAGGGCATAATACACCATCAGGGGACAGAACCAGCACCGTAGATGCTAACTCTTCTACTTTTTTAATGACAAACATGATACCCCAGGCGCCTACCAATAATCAAATAGCATGGTCACGAATGGAAGATTCACTGCGTCGTCTTGTAACCCTTGGCTACGAGGTGTATATCATTATGGGTAGCTATGGTGCAGGCGGCACAGGCAACAATGGCTACACCACCACACTTGATGCAGGCCGGGTAACTGTACCGGCTAACATTTGGAAAGTAGCCGTGGTATTACCCAATGGCAACAGCGATAGCAGCAGGGTTACCAGCAGTACCAGGGTTATAGCAGTTGATATGCCCAATAGCAATTCAATAGGTTTCAACTGGAAAAGTTATCGTGTAAGTGTAGATGCTATTGAAGCAGCCACAGGTTACGACCTTCTAAAAAGGTTGCCGGCTGCACTACAGGCAGAACTTGAAGCAAGAGTGGATGACTTGTAATCAACAATTTGCTTACAACATGATAAAAAGTTCTGCCCTTAACGAAACCAAGCTTATTTTCTAAAACGTATATCTCACCGATAAGCCAATGCCAGATGATTCAAAAGCAATTTTGCTGATGATATTAAGCTCGGGTTTCCAGTCTAAGGTGAGATTGAGAGGGATTTCTTCAAATTTATAATCGAGGCCAATAATACCTGCGGCGCCCACAAAAGTGGTACTGCTGCGAAATGCCACATAGCCGCCAGCACCTGCAAACCAGTTGAGATTGTTTACGGCATCAATAGGAAAATGAACTTCGTAAAGGCCGCAAATGCCAAGGCCATTGTTGATACCAACAATACCCTCTACTGCAGCTTTTTCATTCAGAAAATGTTTTACGGTAAAGCCTGCTGTTACTGCGGCGGAGTTGGGCCCCAGGCGAATGCCTGTGGCAGTTTTATAATCTTGTGCATTAGCGCTTACTGCTGCGATAATAGCGAGGCAGCATAAAAGGAAGTTTTTTTTCATTGTGTAAAGTATTAACGGGATTGTAATGTATGTACAAAAATATTGCTCGGTTTTGTTTTCGTGTTTATTATTCAGTTAAAGTAAAATGAAAATTGAGCAGCTTATTCAAACAGTTCCAGTTTATTCTTTGGCCTTCTGGCATCCTGCCAGGTAAACCGGGACAGTTGTTTCTGATCTTCAGGTATTTGATTGAGAGGGTACATAATGCCGTTTACATCATTCACAACCTTTACTTTGTTTACTGCTTTATCTGCAAAATATATATCAATCACATCACCGCTGCACCGATTCATGCCAGTATAGGCACTGTCTTCGTCCTGTGGATAAAAAACACTTTCGGCAGGGGAGCCTTTTACTCTCATATAATCAAGTACGCCATCTTTAAAATAACCATTGAGTGTGCGGCCACCTATTTGGTTATACATTTTTTTGTTAAGCTCATTAACGATGATGCCATTGTTGAATACATAGATGCGGTTGGCTTTTTTATTCTTTGTATAAAGATGTATGGTATCACCTGTTATCTGCGACTTGTTGCTGAATACAAATGGGTCGGTGTATAATCTGAACACAGAATCTTCTGAAGAATAGAATAAACTATCGCACACTGCCTGCAATGAATCATTGAATATCCTTACGTGGTGAAATGCCTGGAAGTAGCGTATGGCAGTATCTTTTTCCATGTGGATAACAGTGTCTTTTTGCAGCGCCATATTATTAAGAGCAGCAGTGTCTTTAATGCTGGTAATAGCTGTATCTAAAACAGGAGGCTTGTTGTTTTGCAGCACTATGCTGTCGTTTCTCTGTATCAGCGAATCAACTTTTTTTATTTCATTATTTATAATTGTGTTTATACTGTCTTCAGCAAATGTTGCTGTAGAATCGTTTTGCACTACTATCGTCTTGGTAAGTGTATCTGTTGCAATTAATTGCTTGCTGCCGCTGCTATCTTTTTTTATGATACCTGAAAACAAAGTGTCTGCTGCAATGTAAGTGCTGTCGTTTCCTTCTCCTTTAAATATCAGCACTGGTTTTCTTGTTGCTAAAAAGGAACCATCATTTTTCTTTACAAATATCTGGCCGCCTAAAACGGTATAGCCATTGGTACTGTCTCTTACTATGGCATCACCTTCTAGTTGTGCTGTTTGAGTGTTTTCATCAATGGCCACATTGTTGGCAACATATACCCGGCTGCTGTCTTTAAATATAGTGCGGTTGCCAAAAAAGGCTTTACCATTTTTTAGATCGTATGTACCGCTGGTGGTATAAATGTCAGTGCCATCTTTGCTTTTAATATTGGTGCCGGTAATAAAAGTTACCACCTGTGTTTGAGTATTGTAGATAAGGCTGTCGGTAGTAATATTATACTTGGGATCTGCAAGGTGTACTTTCTTTTTAAAATAAACGTCTTTGGTATCACCATAATAAGTGCCTTCGTCACTTGTAAGCACTGTTTTGCCGTTTACTACCCGGCCACCGTTTTTATAATTGCCAATATTGGTTTTTAAATCATATTCCAGCTCATCGGTAAAGAGTGTTCCTTTTTTATCTGTAAGCCGCACATTCTTTTTGAGGTAGGCTATTCTTTCTTTGCCAATGTATTTAAGATATTGTGCGTAGGTGTGTATGCTGTCTTGCTGGTTAATGTGTATGTTGCCAAACGCCTCCATAATGTTGGTGGTTTTATTAATGGCAGCGCTGTCACAATAGAATAAAGTAAGCGATTCTCTTAATGCTACATCCCCGGCAATGGTTTGAAAAGAAATAGTATCAACAATTTTTTCCCTCATGCTGTTGCCCTTTAAAATCTGGATAAGCCTGGTGGTATCTGCAACAGGGCGAATGGTTGACTGGGCTGCAACAACTGTAGCAACACAGCAGAATAAAAAAATAAATAAAAACTTTTGTGGAGCAGTTGTCAATTAGAATGAAATTTTAAACCGCTGCAATTTCTGATATTTTGTATAAACAGGAATCACAATTTTTTATCAGTTTTTTGGTGTGTTGGTATAGGGTGCATTCAATGTGTCAGGCAAAGGCACCATCAGGGGCACGCTTTTATCTTTTTTGCCAAATACCGAAACGTTAATGTAGCGTTTGGGGTGCATCCGCACATCATCCAGTAGCAGGTTAAGTTTGTTAGAAGTAGCATTAAGGTTGTTGTACAATCTTGGGTCGTTCATTAATAAACCAAGTGAACCATTATTACTGTTGGCCTTAGCCAGCATTGTTTTTAATTCTGTAATGGTGCCATTCAATTGTGTCAGCGTTCCTTCCATATCAAGCCTTGCAAATTTGCCTGTTGCTGTTTCCATATTGGCCATTGTTTGCGTAAGCTTGTCGTTATTGTTTTTTAATGCCCCTGTAAAAGAATTGAGGTTGTCAACTGTTTTAGCAACCGAGCCCGTTTGTGCATTCAGCATGCCCTGCAATGAAGCGGTGGACACTGCAAGCGAAGCTGTTGCTTTGTTGAGGTTTTCCATGGTGGCACGCAGGTTATTTTTTGTACCGGGGTCAAACACACTGTTTACGGAGCCAAGCAATGTGTCAAGTGATTTTACAGCATTGGTTACCTGGTATAAAACAGGATCGAGTTTTTTCATAGCATCACCAATAAGATCGCCTGTAGCCAAAGTTTGTATTGTGTCACCATCTTTTTTAAACGTTCTGCTGTTGCCCAGTTTGATATCCATTTGCACAGCTCCTAAAAAAGATTTAGTAATCATACAGTATGAATCTCCGGGGATGCTTACATCATCTTTCATGTTAATTGTTACTTTCAACTGCCTCATTTCTTTGCCGCCATCAATATCATAAATGCTGCCTACTTCCTTGCCATTGATAGATACAGGGCTGCCTTTGGTAAGCCCTAATATATCAGTAAAGCTGGCATAATAACGGGTGTTTTTTGCCGTTAAACTTTTTCCCTTTAAAAAATTAAAACCCAAAATAAGCAACACTATGGCTATTGCCGTAAGTGAGCCAACTTTGGTTTCATTAGAAATGGTCATGGGGTGGTTAATTGATATTCGTCAAAATTAAGGATTAAAAAACAGCTTGGGTTTATTTTTGCTTTGAGGTGGCTTCTTTTAAAATCTTGTCTTCTTCCTTTTTATCAGTTGCCGGTGTCATGCTGTTGCCTTTTTCTAATTGTTCTTTGTAGCGTTTAACCGCTTTTGTTATAGCCTCCGCCAGTTCCTGCTGCCCCTTTTCGCTATTTAGGTAGCGCTCATCATCATAATTGGTAATAAAGCCTGTTTCTACCAAAATGGCTGGCATATTGGTGGCCTGCAGTACCCAAATACCTTTTTGACGCTGGTTGATACCGAGTGCATTGCGGTCAGTTTTATCCACTTCATCATCTACAAGGCTGGCCAGCTTAATGCTTTTTTCCTGGTAGCGTTTCGCATGTACTTGTGCCATCATGCGGTATTCAGGGGCGCTAAAGTCGATGCTGTTATAAGTGCTGTCATTATCTGATTCCACTTCTATTTCATCTTCGCCATTTTGCATTAGCGCTTTTAGCTTTTCACTGGTTTTGTGCGCCGCAAACAACCAAACGCTGGTGCCACTACGTTTGCTGGGCAATTTGTAATATTCGTACACTGGCACTGTTACAGTATAAGGTGTTTTCTTTTTCTTTTTGCCCCTGCCGCTTACTTTATATCTTGTTTCTTGCCTTGTGCCTATTTGCCTGCGGCCTGTTTGCAGCGCTACTGCATCGGCATGTATGCAAATAAAAAGATCGCCTTTGTTGTTATTGGCTATATCAGCTTTTTCAGGAGGAGATTGATATACATCTGTTGTACGGGTAGGCACAATTTTTACATCCGGCAATTGCTTTCTTAACTCTGCCACTAATTTATTGCTGATGGCGAGTGTTACGTTTTTCTCATACGAATTAAGTCCACCTTCATAGCCGCCATGTGCACCAAAGTCTTTGCCACCATGGCCGGCGTCCACAATAATTGTTTTAAGTGATTTTTGATTTTGGGCAATAGCCGTTCCTGCAGTTAAAATGATACAGGATAAAAGTATTGGTACACAAACTTTTACTTTCAGCATAAAAAAGTGGTTTACCAGGGGGTTAGTAATTTTTATAAGGTTTTATTCACAAGATGTTGCTGCTAATATATTTACATTTGCCGCAACTGCAATGATGAATATCTACAAAGTTAGGGTAAAATACATATCAGCATCCTTAGCCGTTGCGCTTGCTGTAGCCGTAACGGCACTTGCCGCTGATAAATTGCATGTTAGTACAGATTTTAGAGGGAGTTTTTACAATACTTTAACTGCTGATTCATTGCCTGCACCAAGGCTGAAAAGAAAACTGAAGCCTGTAAGAAATACTTCTGATACTACAGTGCCTCTAAATAAAACAGATATATCGATTTTAAAAAATGACAGTAGTGATTACACAAAAACACTTACTGATTCTTTAGTTTTAACCACGGATACTTTCGATGTTAAAATATCAAAAGATTCTTTGAGTGCCCCGGTATATTATCATGCTGATGATTCTATGGTAATGGATGTGCCGGAAAAAAAAATTATACTCTACGGCACCACTACCACTGCTAAGTATGAAGATAATGAGCTTACTGCCCCAGGCATCACTTTCAACCAAAAAGATAATGTGATTACAGCCGTGCATAAAAGGGACAGCACAGGTAAGGTTATTGCATTCCCGATTTTTAAGCAGGGTGATTTATTGACACAGAGCGATAGTATTGCCTTTAATATGAAAACAGGGAAAGGGCTTACAAAAGGCACTTACACACAACAGGGCGAAATGTTTATATATGGTGAAAGGATAAAAAAAGTTGACTCTGCTTCTTTCTTTGCCTTCAAATCGAGAATAACTACCTGCAACCTTGATACACCGCATTTTGCTTTTGTAAGTAAAAAAATAAAATTCATCAATAAAAAATTTGCAGTAACCGGACCGGTGCATCCTGAGTTTGAAGGTGTACCGCTGCCAATTATTTTGCCATTTGGTATCTATCCAATGTACCAGGGCAGACACTCAGGGTTGATGGCGCCTTCCTTTACTGCCAACGCACAGTATGGCCTTGCACTGGAAAATCTTGGCTACTACAAAGTACTTAGCGATAACTGGGATGTAACGGCCAGAGGTACCTTTTATTCATATGGCGGATGGACATTGAATGTGAGTCCGAGATATTACAAGCGCTATCGCTACACCGGTAACTTTACCATCGATATAATGCGCCTGAAGCAAGGATTTAAAGGCGATATTGATTACAATGTGAGCAAAACTTTTAAAATACGCTGGACACACAGCATGGACAGTAAAGCAAGGCCCGGTGTTACTTTTAGTGCTAATGTGGATGCAGGTAGTACAAAGTTTGATCAAAACCTGCCCAATAACCCCATCAGGAATTTTAATAACATCCTTACTTCTTCCATCAATTATGCAAAAGTGTGGAAAGACAAACCGTTTAATCTGAGCCTGCAGGCAAATCATACACAGAACAGCACTACAAGTCAGGTAAGCATCACTTTGCCAAGTATGAATTTTAATGTCAACACACTTTATCCTTTTAGACGTAAAGAAGCAGCAGGTACTTTAAAATGGTATGAAAATATTGGTGTGGCGTTGAATACTGTTTTTTTAAACCAAACCAGTTTTTATGACGATACTGTTAATGCCATTAATGATAAGCGCCCCGTATTCACACAGATAACAAAAAATATGCTGTGGGGCGTAAGGCATAGTGTGCCTATCAATTTGTCATTGCCTCCGCTTGGGGCTTTACAGGTGTCGCCAGGTGTTAGCTATAGTGAAACATGGTACCAGCGCAAGACAATTTATAACTGGAACGAGGCAGATAAAAAGATAGATACTATTTTATCAAAGGGACTTTATACACAGAGAGAAATGTCATTTAGCCTTAGTGCCACCAGCCGTATATTCGGTATGTTTGGATTTAATAAAGATTCAAAAATAAAAGCTATCCGTCATGAAATAAGACCCAGTATGAGCATCAGCTACAGGCCCGATATGAATGGAAAGTATTTCCGTACAGTGCAAAGGGATACTGCTTTTAATTTTACACAATACAACGTTTATAAAGACAACCTCAATTCTTTTTACGGAGCAGGCAGCTTTGGGGGCATCAGCTTTGGAATTGATAACAATATCCAGATGAAAGTGCGTAACAAAAAAGATACATCAGAAAATGCCGATAAAAAAATTACGCTTATCGATGGCCTCAGTATAAATGGTTCTTACAACTTACTGATAGATTCATTTCAGTTATCACCACTTTCATTTAGCGCAAGGAGCAACTTGTTCGATAAAATAAATATTACATTCAGTTCTACTCTGGATCCATACCGCTACGACACGAATGGCAGAAGAATTAACAGACTGGTTTGGAAAGATAAATTACTGACACTTGGACGAATGAGCAGCGGCAACCTGTCATTGTCCACCAGCTTCAGGGGCGGAGATAAGACACAGCAAACCGAAAAGAAAAAGGCGCTTAGCAACAGCATTAACCCTTATACAGGTGCACCGCTTACACAGGAACAGGAGGAAGCGGCTTATATCAGCAATAACCCGGCAGACTATACAGACTTTAGTATCCCCTGGTCAATTCAAATTGGATACTCACTTCGTTTTAACCAGGTATTTGATACGGAGAAAAATAAGTTCAAATCAGTTTTTAATTCCGACGCTAATTTTAGCGGAACGCTGGCGCTTACCCCAAAATGGCAGTTTGGTTATAATGCCACATATAATTTTACAACAAAGCAGGTAGGTTATGTTTCTCTTAATGTATCGAGGGAGATGCATTGCTGGCAAATGTCAATTTCTATTTCACCCATTGGCCGAAGCAAATTCTTTTCTGTTATCATAAGTCCTAAATCTGCCCTTTTGAGAGATATAAAAGTAAACCGCACACGTTATTTCTTCGACTTGTAGTTAACTTTTTACGGCCAGCAGGCTGCTGATGTCAGCTTTGGTATGCACATTCAATTTTGCCATGTCAAGTACTGTACTGCTGTCTTCTTCGCTGCGGTAATACATGGGAGCAAATTTAGCACCC
>CAZBTD010000110.1:0-10867 GCA_964494815.1 uncultured Ferruginibacter sp.
CGCCATAATAAGCGTCCACAGGTACTTTCACTTCACCCATGGTGTCTTTTTCAATGCGGTATTCCATATTATAAGAAGTTGTTTTTTGTTTGCGGTGCAAAGATAGAGGAGCAATTGCTATTTGAAGCTAAGATTTTGGATTCAAAATCTTATGTTCATAAGCCCACTTCACTAGGCTCAATGCATTGGTAGTGCCAGTTTTTCGGAGAATGTTTTTGCGGTGGGTTTCTACAGTAAGCGGAGAGATGCAAAGTGCTTCTGCAATTTCTTTATTGGTGAGGTCTTTTTCAATTAAGGCAATCAATTGTTTTTCCCGGTTGGTAATGTGTACGGCTTCCACTTCTTTTTTCAGGTTGGCCTGTACTTCCAGTTCTTTCAACACATCATCAGTAAAATATTCACCGCCTTCATATACTTTGGCAATGGCAGCAGCCAGTTCATTGGCATTGGTTTGTTTTAACACGTAGCCGGCAATATCTGCTTCGTTTATCATTTCTTCCACCACATCGCCCTGGCCACTCATGCTGAGAGCAATGATTTTTACTAAGGGAAATTGTTGCTTTACTGCTTTGGCCAATTGTTGTCCGCTCATGCCGGGCATCATTACATCGGTGAGTAAAATATCTACTGGTTGTTGCTGTAATAGTTGCAGCATTGCGGAGCCATTGTTGGCGGTGTGTACAATTTCTATGGAAGGATGTTGCTTTAGCAATGCAATCAACCCGTCAATGATGATCTGGTGATCGTCGGTAATAGCTATTTTAATTTTTTGGTCTTTCATTTTGCTGTGGTGGTAAGTGAATGGCTACCACGGTGCCGTTGCCCGGGCTGCTGTCCCAATGTACAGTACCTTTTAAAAACGAAATACGGCTGCGTATATTTTGCAAACCTAACCCATCTGTTTCATTGTTGATGATGCTGGTGTCAAAACCTTTTCCATTGTCTTCAATAAGCACCGAAATACCATCCGTGTTGTTGTGAATGGAAATATCCAATTCGGTGGCGGAGGCATGTTTAATGGTATTGTTCATACATTCCTGTATTACCCGGTACAAAATAGTTTCGGTAATACTGTCAAGCGGAGCATGTAATCCTTCTGCCTGCAGGTTAATGGAGATAACGGAGCGGTCTATCTGTTGTGTAAATTCTCTAATGGCGTTTACCAAACCTTTTTTCAGTAAAGCATTCGGCATCATGTTGTGGCTTACCTGTCGTACTTCTTTGCAACTTTCGCCAACAAGCAAAGCTGTTTTGTTGAGCAGTTGCTGCTGTTCATCTTTTATGCCGTCCATTTGTTTTTCCATCACCTGCAGGTTAAGCCATGCGGCTGTCATTAATTGGCCCACACCATCATGCAATTCAGCAGCGATGCGTTTGCGTTCTTTTTCTTCTGCAGTAAGAATATTGATGGTAGCTTCTTCACGCTGTTGCAAAATATTTTGCTGCAGTTCTTTTTCTTTTTTGAGTTTGTAGCGGCGGTACCAGGACAATGCCCATAGTATCAATACTATTAAAAGAATGATACCCCCAATAATGACGAGTTTTTGTTGTGAAAGTTTGCTCTGCTGCAATGCAATGGTTTGCTCTTTCTTTTCTGTTTCATACAGTTCTTTCAGTTCAGCCGTTTTATTCTCGGTTGTCTCATTTATCATCCTGTCTTTTACTGCAGCCGCAGAGTCTTTAGCAGCAATAGCTTCGGCCAGTTTGTTTTGTGTTTTATAAACAGATGCCAGTTGCACCCACGAATCAGCTTTCATGTAGTGGCTGTGTATGCTGTCGCCAAGTACAATAGCATAACTAAAATTCTTTTCTGCCTCATCATATTTTTTTTGTTGAAAGGCCAACATGCCAAGTGTATAATAATTGTCTGACATGTACATCACATTGCCATTGGCAGAATCAAGCAATACACACTGGTTAAAATAATATGCTGCACTGTCGAGCCTATTGCTGTAGAGATAACAATTTCCTTTATTATTATAAAAAATTGATTTGAGGGTTGAAGATTTAATAGAATCGCTGATGGCAATGCACATATTATCAATAGCAAGGGCACTGTCAAACTGGTTGTTCATACCATAGATATTGGCAAGCGTTTGCATAGAAGCAAGATAGCGGGTGGTGTTGTTGGATTCTTTATTCACTTGTACCGCTTGCTGAATATATTGCTTGGCGGTGGCCACATCGTTCTTTACCTGGTACACTTCACCAATGTTTGACAATATGCTGCCAATACCAGCTTTGTTTTTTACTTTTTCATACAGGCGCAGCGATTTAAAAAAATAATCAAGCGCCGCCGGGTAATCAGCCATTTTTTTATAGCATACCCCAATGCCGTTATAAATCCTTGCTTTTAATGTATCTGCATGAGAACCGTTAAGCAATACCAATGCATCATTAAATTGTTTTAGTGCAAGTGAAGTTTTGTTTGCAACATGATAAGTTGCTTTCCCTATCATACCCATCACTTTGTATTCAACAGGCATATCAATGCTTGCTTTTTCTAACAGGTTGGCATAAAAAAGAATGGAATCGTTATTTACATTGCGGAATTCTTCCTGCTTTGTATAAAGTTTTTCAATAGCTTCAGTTTCTCTTTTGCCTGCACCAGTGCTGCAACCAAAAAACAATAAAGTAAATGATAAAATACAGGTTGATAAAAGGATATATCGCATGGTTTGCAGGTTATTAAAGGAAGTTTACTTCCCGGTAAATACTGCTTTTCTTTTTTCTAAAAATGCTGTCGTTCCTTCCTTCATATCTTCCGTTGCAAAGGCATTTCCAAATTCTTCTATCTCTTCTGCAAACCCATTTTTACTTTCATCCCATACAGCATTGGCAGTCTTAATACATCCTGCTACCGCCAGTGGCGCTTTGGTATTGATAACATCCAGTATTTTCTTTGTATGCTCCAGCAATGTTTCTGCAGTGGTAACATAGTTTACAAGGCCCAATTGTTTTGCTTCATTAGCATCTATCATGTGGGCACTCATCAGCATTTCCATTGCTTTGCCTTTGCCAACCAAATGCACCAACCTTTGTGTACCGCCATAGCCTGGTATCAGGCCAAGGTTTACTTCCGGCTGGCCAAACTTTGCATTTTCACTTGCCACACGAAAATGACAAGCCATTGCCAACTCACAACCACCGCCGAGTGCAAAACCATTTACAGCAGCAACGATTGGCTTACGGCTGTTCTCAATTTTCAAAAAAATATCCTGGCCACGTTTTGCCAATGCCATAGCGGCTGTTTTATCAAGGCCGCCAAATTCAGAAATGTCTGCACCTGCTACAAAAGCTTTGGCGCCTGCTCCGGTAATAATAGCAGATTTTATTGCAGGATTATTATTGATTTCATCTGCTGCGGTGTTCAAATCTGTAAATACATCTTTGTTCAGTGCATTCAGTTTATCAGGCCGGTTAATGGTGATTGTGTATATACCATTTTCAAGTGTGGCTACAAGCGTTGTGTACATAAAAGAAATTTTTTCAAAAGTAATTATTCGTTATTGAAACCGGCATTTACAATTTGTTTATAGCCAAAAAACTGCATTTAATTTGTATGCATTAATTTTAGGCTGCAACCATCAGTACATAATCAGTCGTCATATTATTCATGAAATCAACAGCCAGTTATTTTGTCTCCGCTATTTTTTTTATTATTATATCCTTATTGCCTTTCAACGCATATTGTACCAATTATTACATCAGCAATACCGGCAGCGATACAAATACCGGTGTATCACCAGAACAGGCATGGCAAACCATACAAAAACTCAACGCATCATTTTCCATTGTACAACCCGGTGATAGTATTTTTTTTAAACGGGGAGAATCATTTTATGGAACCATACATGTAACAAAATCCGGGATGCTGAATAAGCCCATTGTATTTGCGGCATATGGCAGTGGTGCCAATCCTGTGATTACCGGCTTTGTAAATATTACAGGCTGGCAGCAAAAGAGTGCCAATATATTTGAAGCGCCTGCAAATGATCTAAAAGCTAATCTTAATATGGTGACAATGGATGGCATTCCCCAGCGCCTTGGCCGCTATCCCAACGCCACCGCAGCAGATGGTGGTTACCTGCGATATGAAGAAGCTGAAGGGAAAAATTCTATTACCGATAACGAACTGGATGAAACCAATAACTGGACAGGTGCAGAAATAGTAATAAGAAAAAATCACTGGACGGCAGAGCGCTGCAGGGTTACTGCACAGCAGGGAAAAAGCATCAGCTTCACTTATTCAAACAGGGGTATCAATCCATTAAATGAACCCATCTTGTATAAAGCAACAAAAGGGAATGGATATTTTTTTCAGAATGATGCCCGTACACTTGATGAAAATGGAGAATGGTTTTTTGACAGCACAACTCATAAGCTGCTTATGTTTTTGAACGATGCCAACCATGTGATAAAAGCTTCTGCTGTTGATACACTTGTTAATACAGACAGCATGATGTTTATCAGCTTTCAGCAACTTGCATTTGAAGGTGCTAACCGCAGTGCATTGTTCAACAGAGGTGGTGGACATTTATCTGTCAGCAATTGTTCATTCACCAATATTGGTGCAAAAGCTATTCACTTTTGGAACACCAGTGATGTAGTTATTGATAATGTAACCACCAATTATGTTTTAAGCAATGCTATACAGTTGCGTACCACTAAAAAAGATAATGCCATTATAAAAAACTGTGTAATAAAGAATACAGGGCCTTTTGTGGGTATGGGATCTTTTTTTGATGACAGGGATTATAAAGCAGTGTATGTAATGATGCGTAACAATGTAAGCATTGAAAATAATATTGTTGATTCAACTGGTTTATCGGGTATACAATTCCAGGGAAGCAATGCATTGGTACAAAACAACGTTATCAGCAACTATTGCCGTGTGCTTGATGATGGCGCAGGTATTTACACCTATGTAGAAGTGGCAAAAGAAGCAGGTGGTGAAAATTATACCAACCGTATTATCAGGAACAATATTATTCTGAATGGCGTGGGCGCTCCGGAAGGTTCTGTAAAAACTTATAAAGCAGAGGGTATTTATCTCGATGGAAGAACCATGAATGTGAGCATACTGAATAATACCATTGCTAATACAGGCAATAAAGCCATTGCAATGAATAATCCGGTAAACATTACTGTCAAAAACAACAACTGCTTTAATAATGGCGGAGGTTGGGGCGCCAACAGGGGCATCAATTGGGTAAGCCTGCAAAACCTTGTAATAAAAAACAATATTTTTTTCCCGTTGAATGAAGAAAAACCATTGGTAAATTTTAGCCATTCCGGTCTTGATCTGCCTGTACCGGCAACAATATGGCAAGCAATAAAAAATGCAGGTGATATCGACAGCAATTATTACAATATCATTAACCCTGTTGCATTTGCTTACAGCTTTGCACCTTTATCTGGCAAGCCAATGCAATACCCCTCTCCTCTTACGTTTGAGCACTGGCAGGAATATACAGGACAGGATGTGCATTCTGCCATGCCGGTAAAGCATATACCCCGTTTTTTATTCCGGGGAAAAAGAGGAAGCAACCTTATAGCCAACGGTTCATTTGATAATGACATAAAAGGAATAAGCATTTACGGCAGCGGTGTAAAAATGCAATGGGATGGCAGCGGTAAGCTAACAGGCAGCGGAGCCCTCAAAGTGGAATGCAGCGAACCGCAACCAAGCCGCTTTTCTTTAATTCATGGAGAAGCAGGCAAACTTGATGCAGGCAAAAAATATATGCTGCGTTTCAAAACAACCGGCAACTCCGATTGTGGTGTTGTAAAAGTATATTTAAGAAAAACCGAAAGGCCTTATACTTCAATTACCAGCACACAATTGCAATCTTTTAGTTCCGAGGTGCAACAGCATGAGTTTGTATTAAGCCCTGAAGTTTCGGGCAATGCAAGTTTTGTAATTGAACTGGAAAAAAATTCCTGTGTGGCTTATTTTGATGACATTGAACTGTATGAAGTGGATGCCACTGTTATAAATATCAAAGATTATGTACGTTTTGAATACAATGCTACTGACAAACCCATCAGCATACAGCTTGACAAAAATTATGCAGGTGTGGATGGCACCCCTTACAGCAATATACTTACACTTGAACCATTCAGCAGTAAAATACTGGTAGAAGATACAGACTGGTAATCCGGTTAAAAACTGCGGTTAGTTTTTACCCATTCGGTAATATAATTAACTATATCAGCAGTAGAAGTCCCCGGTGGAAATAATTTACCAACGCCAATTTTATTTAGTTCGGCCATGTCTTCATCTGGAATAATGCCACCGCCTGTAACTAATAGATCATTCATACTTTTCTCCTTCATCAGGTTCATGATTTTGGGAAATACTGTATTGTGTGCGCCACTTAATATACTTACGCCTATTGCGTCCACATCTTCCTGCAAGGCAGCATTCACCACCATTTCCGGTGTTTGCCGAAGGCCGGTATAAATCACTTCCATCCCGGCATCCCGTAAGGCAGTGGCAATTACTTTGGCGCCACGGTCGTGGCCATCCAGGCCAACTTTTGCAACTAATACACGTATAGGCCTTTTCATATTTACAAGCTGTTGTGTTATGATAATAAAGATAAGGTATGCTCTATTCTCTTAATTGTTACTTCTTTCCCAATCATTGCTGCAATATCAAATACACCAGGCCCAAATTTTCCTCCTACCAGCATAATACGAAAAGGCAGCATCAGTTCGCCTGGCTTTAATTGATTGACAGCAGCAATTTCTTTAAACTCCTTTTCCAGTTCGCTTTGTTCCCAAATGGAAGTAAGTTGGTATGCTCTTATCAATTCAGTAAAGAATAGTTTTTTCTTTTCATCCCACTTTGGTTTTACAGAATCGATATCAACAGATACCGGCGATTGAAAAAAGAAAGAAGCCTGCGTATAAAAGTCGTTCAGTAAAGTGCAGCGATCTTTTACCAATTCTAATACTTTTTCAAAATAAACATCATCATTTATAACGATGCCTTTTGCTGCAAAATGTTCCTTAACGGGCAAAGAAAAACGAGAAACGGGCATTTTCTTTATCCATTCATGGTTGAACCATTTAGCTTTTTCAAAATCAAATTTGGCACCGCCTTTATGCACCCGTTCAATGCTGAATTTTTCTATCAATTCATCAAGTGTAAATATTTCCTGTTCTGTCCCATCATTCCATCCCAGCACAGCTAATAAGTTTATGAATGCCTCTGGTAAAAAACCTATTTCTTTAAAGCCCTTTGTCAATTCACTTGTCTTTGGGTCTGTCCAGTCCATTGCATACACCGGAAAGCCGAGCCTGTCACCATCTCTTTTGCTTAGTTTGCCATTGCCATCCGGTTTCAATATTAAAGGAAGGTGTGCCCACTGCGGCATTTGATCTAAGCCAAACAAATGCTTCCACAATAAAATGTGCACTGGCGCACTGGGCAACCACTCTTCACCACGAAAAGCATGGCTTATTTTCATTAAATGATCATCTACCACCACAGCCAAATGATAGGTAGGCATTCCATCAGCTTTCAGCAATACCTTATCATCTACATTGTTAGTGTCAAATTCAATATCGCCACGAATCATGTCGGTGAAAGAAACAAATTCGTTGGCAGGCACTTTTATCCTGACTACATAGGGTGTGCCTTTGTCAATTAAGGCCTGCGTTTCCGTAGCTGTTAACCGAAGGGAATTATTCATTTGCATTCTCACCCTGTGGTCGTATTGCAAGCTGCTGCTGCCTTCAGTTTTTAACTTCTCCCTCATAGCTTCCAGTTCTTCGGGTGTATCAAATGCATAATACGCATGGCCATCTTTCAACAGTTGTTCTGCATACTGCCTGTACATTTCTTTGCGTTCGCTCTGGCGGTAAGGAGCATGTTCGCCGCCGTGTAGTACACTTTCATCAGGCACCAGTCCACACCATTCAAGGCAATTGAAAATATATTCTTCTGCACCTTCTACAAAACGTGTTTGGTCAGTATCCTCAATCCTTACAATAAAATCCCCACCCTGTTTTTTAGCAAATAAATAATTGTATAAAACAGTGCGTACGCCACCCAAATGCAGCCCTCCTGTGGGGCTTGGTGCAAATCTTACTCTTACTTTATTAAACATGGCGCAAAGATATACGGCAGCACCCACCTTCCCAACAACAGTTATTTGTAATTTGCCGCATGCTCTATTTTGTAAAAAGTCCCTGGTGGTTAAAAAAAATTTACCCGGAATGTGTGTGGCAAATGCCAGCCGGGCAAAAAAAAATTTACCTCACATTTGATGATGGGCCACATCCGGTGGCAACACCCTTTGTGCTGGAACTGCTTCAGAAATATAATGCCAAAGCAACTTTTTTTTGTATTGGTAAAAACGTGGAAGAATATCCTCTCTTGTATGAAGAGGTTTTAGACGCAGGCCATGCAGTAGGCAACCATACTTATAATCACCCGAATGGATGGAAAACGGATGATGTAGTTTATATGGATAATATAAACCAGGCACAAAAGAATATTGATTCAAAACTCTTTAGACCGCCTTACGGCCGGGCAACAAAGTTTCAATTGAAATTGATAAAAGGCATGGGACTTGTTCCGGTAATGTGGACAGTGCTAAGTGGTGATTTTGACACACGGCTGTCAAATGAAAGATGCCTGCACAATGTGATAAAAAATACCGGCGATGGCTCTGTGGTGGTTTTTCATGACAGTACCAAAGCCTTTGAACGGCTGGAATACGTATTACCTAAAACACTAGAATATTTTAGCCAACGAGGCTTTCTGTTTGAGCAAATTAAAATGTAAAAACTGCAAAAATTGTAACGGGGTATATTGGAAGGCTATAAAAAAAATTGGGCCGGAGTAGAAACTCTGGCCCGTTTTTAATCCGTACCCTATGAAAACTGTTTGCAAGATAATTTGATTTTTGATAAATCCAAATATTTTGTTAAGTATTTTTTCTAAGGAAAAGCACGCAGGTAAAGGAAAACAGCTGTCAGCCTGTAATTTTACACCCAGATTAAAAATAATATCCCATTAATGACATTGATTGATACACACTGCCATTTATACGCTGAAGAATTTGCAGCCAGCATAGAACAGGTGATACTTAGGGCTGAAGAAGCCGGAGTAAAAAAATTTTACCTGCCAGCCATCGACAGCAGTGCCACAGAAGCTATGTTGGCGCTGGAAAATCGGTTTCCAGGAAAATGTATTGCTATGATGGGGCTGCACCCCTGCTATGTAAAGGAAAATTATAAGGAAGAACTGGCGCAAGTGCAGGATTGGCTGACAAAACGAAAATTTGCTGCTGTAGGTGAAATAGGGCTCGATCATTATTGGGATAAAACTTTTGCAAAAGAGCAGGAAGAGGCCTTTCGACTGCAAATTGAATGGTCGCTGCAATATAACTTGCCAATTGTGATACATACCCGTAATGCCATGCAGGAAACCGTCAATATTGTAAAAGAATATGCACCCCGTGGCGCAAGAGGGATTTTTCATTGCTTTAGCGGTAGCCTCGAAAGTGCAAGGGAAATTATTAAAACTGGCTTTTACCTGGGTATTGGCGGCGTGATTACTTACCCAAAAGCAGGGCTTGCTGAAGTGTTGGAGCACATCAGCCTTGAACATTTAGTGCTGGAGACCGATGCTCCTTACCTAACTCCGGTACCCTTTCGTGGCAAAAGAAACGAAAGCAGTTACCTTAAATATGTGCTGGAAAAAATCGCTGTTGCAAAAAATGTTTCTATTGAAGAAGTAGCCGTCTCCACCACTGCCAATGCTGAAAAAATATTCGGCATGTAAAAACCGAAGCAGTATTTTTGCCGTCCCAAAAAAATTTTGGAGAGTTGTCCGAGTGGTTGAAGGAGCACGCCTGGAAAGTGTGTATACTCGAAAGGGTATCAAGAGTTCGAATCTCTTACTCTCCGCAAACAAAAAGTCCCCAATTAATTAATTGGGGACTTTTTGTTTATTCATTTCTTATTCAATTATGATCAATCATTGTGAGCGTAAAGCCTTTACTGTCGCTGGTATATGATCCTGAACCTGTACTGCTTGTAGGCGGCTGATACTCTGAATGGAAAAACCTTTTATACACCAGGCCAATACCTTTTGCATAATATTCTACGCCATAGTTTATTTCGCTGTACGAATTAGGATCGCCGGGATTACCAATTATCTCATCTCGTTGGGCAACTTTTACTGTGTTATCCAAAGTAATTGCACCCAGCGTAAGAGAAGCTCCTGTACTATCATACATATAATCCCATCCATCTAAAAAATCAAATTCAGCAAATTGGGTTGTAGTATTTATATACGAATTGCCTTTCCACGTAAAACCATCCTTAACAAGACCTTTCATTTTTATAAACCTGAGATTGTTGTCTTTAAATTCATAGGCCTCATCACTGGGTACAGCTTCAAAAGTATTATCCGGCACCCAGGCATCGGTTGGGTTATTGCGGATATAACGTATAATGCGATACGCTGGTCTGCCCAAATTGTCAGTAATCTCAGCATCTACTATCAACTTCACCTGGTAGGTAATAGTGATACCCTGCAGGCTAAATGGCAGGTACCTGAAAGAATCCAATTGATAGGTAATATATTTACCTACTTCAAGAGGAGTATATTCAGCCACTTTGGGAATGTTTAATGTTTCTGTTTCCTTTTTACAAGCACTGAAAAAAAGCACAGCCACAATACCAGGCAATAAAAATTTCTTTAACATAGAATAAGATGATTCAGTTAGTGAGACCCCTGTTTTATATAAAAAGCTGCTCATTCCGTTGGATTATCCCGCCGCCAATTACATCATCGCCTTCATAAAACACAGCACTCTGCCCGGGGGCAATGCCTTTTACATCT
>CAZBTD010000111.1:0-10777 GCA_964494815.1 uncultured Ferruginibacter sp.
AAGCAGGTGTTGTTATGAATGATATTAATGCCCGGCTGGTAAACGTAACGGACAAAGCTGAAAGAAAAAAAATCATCAAATCAAAAGAGAAAGAACTGAAGAAAGAATTTGCCGACCCACTGATGAACCTTTCTGTGTACCAGGGAAAAGTATTGATGAAACTAATAAACCGGGAAACAGGCAACAATTGCTACGAAATAGTAAAAGAATACAAGGGCGGTTTTATTGCCCGGTTTTATCAAACAGTGGCTTTCTTTTTTGGCAGCAACCTTAAGCAGCCCTATGATATAAATGGAGATGAGAGGGAAATGGAGAAAATTGTAAAAGAAGTGGAGAGAATGTATGGGTACAGGAGTTGAATGGTTTAGTGGACCGTGTAAGTTCAGACGTTTAGTTTTAGCAATATAATTTTAATAACTTTTATCTGCTGCTTACCAATTCAAAGTGTTATAATTACCAATATTCTATCTTTGTTTTTGCTCTGTCAATCTAAACTTCTAAACCACCTAAACTTTCTACACGTAAAATGAAACTTGATATACTTGCCTTTGGCGTGCACCCCGATGATGTGGAACTTGGATGCAGTGGCACATTGCTGATAGAAAAACTAAAGGGTAAAAAAACAGGCATCATTGATTTAACAAGGGGCGAATTAGGCACAAGGGGTTCTGCTGAAATAAGAGAACAGGAAGCTGCTGCTGCCGCAAAAATTTTACAACTGGATACAAGGGAAAACCTGGGCCTTGCAGATGGCTTTTTTAAAAATGATGAAGCCCATCAGCGTAAAGTAATTGCTGCCATCAGGAAATACCAGCCCGAAATTATTTTGTGCAATGCACCAGAAGACCGGCACCCCGACCATGGCCGAAGTGCACAATTAGTGGAAGATGCCAGTTTTCTTGCCGGCCTGCGAAAAATTGAAACAAGGGCAGAAAATGGCCAGCCACAGGAAGCCTGGAAAGCAAAATATGTTTTTAATTACATACAAGACCGCTACCTCCACCCCAGTTTTGTAATCGATATTTCTGATGTAATTGAAAAAAAGATAGAAAGCATAAAAGCATACGGCACACAGTTTTACAACCCTCACCACGATGAGCCGGAAACATATATTTCCACTCCTGATTTTTTAGACAGTATTATTTACCGCAGCAAAATGCTGGGCAAAATGATTGGCGTAAAATATGCCGAAGGCTTTATCAGCAAGAAGATGATCGGGCTTGAGAGTTTTAACGCTTTAATAGCTAACATTACCTGATAAAACATTAAACAAAAAACCTTTCTTTCATGTTTTAAATTGTACCTTGCGCCCTATTAAAAAAAGACTATCCAATATATGGCAACGCCAAAATTTCTCCAAAATTCCAACAACTTTCAACAGGAATTAAAACGCAGGGTTAACGAATATTTTGAGCAAAAGAAAAAAGCGGCCACAGGCAATTTCAACCTGTATTTCAAAGCCGGCCTTTTCATCCTTTCTTATGTAGGCTTGTACATTCACCTGGTGTACTTTACACCACCTGTGTGGCTGGCTGTTATTGAATGTGTATTGCTGGGTGGCGTGGCTGCCGCTATTGGTTTTAATGTAATGCATGATGGAGGCCATGGCAGTTTTAGTAAAAGTAAAACCTGGAACAAGCTGGCTGCCGTATCGGCCAATTTTATGGGTGTAAGCCATATTATGTGGGCTATGAAGCACAACATTATTCACCACACTTACACTAACATTGATGGGGTTGACGATGATATTGAAATTAAGCCTTACCTGCGTATGTGTGTTACACAAAAGCGTTATAAGATTCACCGCTTTCAGCATATTTATGTTTGGGTATTGTATTGCTTACTGCATATTCTTTGGATATTTTTGTTTGACTATCAAAAATATTTTTCTAAAAAGATTGGCTCGGTAGCAATAAAAAAAATGAGCATAAAGGAGCACATTGCTTTTTGGGCTGCTAAAGTTTTGTATGCAATTGTATTTATTGCATTGCCAATTTACAAACTTGGATTTTTAAAATTTGCTGTTGGATTTATTATTGCTACTTTCTTTACAGGTTTTGTTATCAGCGTTGTGTTTCAACTGGCGCATACTGTTGAAGAAACCGATTTCCCAATGCCTGAAGGTGACAGCAATAAAATTGAAAACGAATGGGCTATTCACCAGGTACAAACTACCGCTAATTTTGCTACTAAGAACAAATTAATTTCATGGTTGGTTGGCGGATTAAATTTCCAGATTGAGCACCACCTGTTTCCCAAAATTTCACATGTTCACTACCCTGCTATTAGCGAAATTATTAAGCAAACCTGCAACGACTTTAATATAAAGTACATTGAATTTCCGAAAATGCGTTCTGCTATTGCCTCCCATACATCACTATTAAGAAGAATGGGCAGAGTAGCTTAACTGTGCGGTAAACTTTTTGCATACCTCCGTTGTAACCAGCGGGGGTATTTTTTTTAACTTACACCATCAAAAAATGAAGTCATGAGTAAAAAATCGCAACCGAACTGGCACAATAAACACCATGAAACACTAACCATGGGCGACAAAGTAGCCGACTGGATAGCCAATGGCATGGGCTCCTGGACATTTTTAATATGGCAAACAATAATTGTTGCAATATGGATGGTGCTAAACGTTGTGGCTTTTATACAACACTGGGATCCATATCCTTTTATATTACTCAACCTTTTGTTTTCCACGCAGGCTGCTTATGCAGCGCCATTAATATTGATGAGCCAGAACAGGCAAACGGCCCGTGACCGTGTACAGGCAGAAGAAGATTATATCACCAATATTGAAGCAAAAAAAGAAATTGAAGCATTGCAAATACAGCTTAGCAAAATTGAAACGGATAAATTAGATAAAATAATTGCCATGCTAGACGAAATGAAAAAAACGGCAAATAACAGTGCAACGTAAGTGATTTGCAATTTGTCTTAACCACCAATACATCAAATAAAGCAGTCAAACTTAGTTTTTGTAGATTTGCCCCTCACAACATTAAAAAATGACAGAAGAAAAGAGCCTGAATTTTATTGAAGAGATAATAGAAGAGGATTTAAAGAATGGGAAATATACTTCTATCCTTACCCGTTTTCCGCCGGAGCCAAACGGCTATTTGCATATTGGCCATGCTAAAAGTATTTGCTTAAACTTTGGCCTGGGCTTAAAATATGGCGGCAAAACAAACCTTCGCTTTGATGACACCAATCCTACCAAAGAAGAAACAGAATATGTTGACAGCATAAAGGAAGATGTGCAATGGCTTGGGTTTAATTGGGCCAATGAACTATATGCAAGTGACTACTTTGGTGAGTTATACAACTATGCAGTTACTTTAATAAAAAAAGATTTGGCCTATGTGGACGATTCCACAGCAGAGCAAATTGCTGCTTTGAAAGGTACACCTACACAACCAGGTACTGACAGCCCGTACAGGAGCAGAAGTATTGAAGAAAACCTTCGCCTGTTTAGTGATATGAAAGAGGGGAAATATAAAGACGGCGAAAAAGTATTAAGGGCAAAAATTGATATGCAGCATACCAATATGCTGATGAGAGACCCAATCATTTACCGCATTAAACATGCACATCACCACCGTACGGGTGATGCATGGTGCATTTACCCAATGTATGATTTTGCACACGGGCAAAGCGACAGCATTGAAAAAATAACACACAGCATTTGCACACTTGAATTTATCCCACACAGGGAATTGTATGACTGGCTGATTGAGAAATTAGAAATATTTCCATCAAAGCAATATGAGTTTGCCAGGCTTAATATGAACTACACCGTAATGAGCAAGCGCAAGCTATTGCAACTGGTGGAAGAAAATCATGTGAACGGATGGGATGATCCACGTATGCCAACCATCAGTGGAATGAGGCGCCGTGGCTACACTGCTGAAAGCATAAGAAATTTTTGCGAACGTATTGGTATTGCTAAAAGAGAAAACCTGATTGATATAGGCCTGCTGGAATTTTGTGTGAGAGAAGACCTTAATAAAAAAGCCCTGAGGGCAATGGCTGTGATTGATCCTGTAAAACTTGTTATCACCAATTTCCCGGAAAACGAAACAGAGCAACTAACGGTGGAGAACGGCCCGGATGAAAGCTTTGGCCACCGCACTGTTCCATTTACTAAAGAAGTGTGGATAGAAAGGGAAGACTTTATGGAAGTACCTGCAAAAAAATACTTCCGTCTGTATCCAGGTAATACCGTAAGATTAAAGAGCGCTTATATTGTTCAATGCACTGGCTGCACCAAAGATGCTGATGGCAATGTTACGGAGATACAATGCACTTATATTCCTGAAAGCCGCAGCAGTAATGATACCAGTGGCATCAATGTAAAAGCCACTATTCACTGGGCAAGTGTGACACATGCCGCAGCCGCAGAGATACGCATGTACGACCGCCTTTTTAAAGTTGAAAACCCGGCTGATGAAGAAGGTGACTTTAAAGAATACATTAACCCGGATTCTTTACAAACGGTTACGGCTTATGTGGAGCCATCATTAAAAGATACCGCACTGGGAACAAACTATCAATTCTTACGCAAGGGCTATTTCTGTGTTGATAAAGACAGTACAAAAGACAAACTGATATTTAACCGAACTGTAACGCTGAAAGATGCCTGGGCGAAGGAAGTGAAGAAGAATTAAAGAATGAAGAAATTAAGAAGTTAGATAATAACGGCTTGCTTTTGACAGGCCGTTTTGTTTTTTTAAGCCATATAATTTTTTTGCCGGGAAAAAATATGGCGCAGCTTTGCTGCGCCATTATCATTTTCATTATCAAATAAATTACTTTCTCAAATACATTACTTCCTTTACTACTTTTATCACTTTTTCTGCACTTGGTAAATAAGCTGCTACAAGGTTAGGTGCATAGTGCATAGGTGCATCAGCAGATGTAACACGGCGAACGGGTGCATCTAAATAATCAAAGCCCTCTTTTTGTATGCGGTAAGCAATTTCAGAAGACACAGATGCAAATGGCCACTGTTCTTCCACAATCACCAGGCGGTTTGTTTTCTTTACACTTTCTAAAATGGTAACCCAGTCTAATGGTCGGATAGTTGCCACATCAATTACTTCTGCTTCTATGCCCTCTTTTGCCAGTTCTTCTGCAGCAGCAAAAGTTACCTTCATCATTTTATTAAATGAAACCAGTGTAACATCTTTGCCTTCTCTCTTTACAAAACTCTTTCCAATTGGCAGAATGTATTCTTCTTCGGGCACTTCGCCTTTGTCGCCATACATTACTTCGCTTTCCATAAACATCACAGGATCGTCATCACGGATGGCAGCTTTCAACAAACCCTTTGCATCATACGGATTGCTTACACTAATTACTTTCAATCCCGGTATATTAGCATACATGCTTTCAAAAGCGGTAGAGTGCTGTGCACCCAACTGCCCTGCACTTCCATTAGGCCCACGAAATACAATCGGGCAACCCACCTGGCCGCCGCTCATGGCAAGCATTTTACTGGCAGTGTTCAATATCTGGTCAAGCGGTAGTACCGCAAAGTTCCATGTCATAAACTCCACAATAGGGCGAAGGCCATTTTGTGCGGCGCCTACAGCAATGCCTGCAAAGCCAAGCTCGGCAATAGGTGTATCAATTACTCTTTTTTCTCCAAACTCATCCAGCATACCCTGGCTCACTTTGTAAGCGCCGTTGTATTCGGCTACTTCTTCACCCATTAACAGCACCCTTTCATCTCTCCTCATTTCTTCTTGCATGGCCTCTCTCAGGGCTTCTCTAAAAGCTATTTGTCGCATGTGCGGTTATGTTTTATGTAGATAATTTTATAAGGAACGCAAATGTATTTCATCAATAGCAGATAAGCAAATTGGTTTTGGGCGATGAGTGGCAACGATTGCAAGGCAGTGTCTATTAAGGAAAGCGCTTATTTACATACTTGAGCTCCTGCCTGCCGGACAGGCTAAATTAGTACATGAATCGGCACAAAGGTCTTACCACACCGGCACATCGGGCCAGGCGGAGACGGCACGGATGGCACTGTCTCGTCCTGAAACAGGGTGGCTACAAATCAACCATTTTATGTTTCTAAAAGAACAGATTATTCAAAAGTATTTAACACAAGGCCGGGGGTTCTGAAAATGGCTGCCCGGCAGGGCACCTGCAGAACAACTATCTGCAAACAGGTATTCGCTTACATAGAATACATCATAAAAAATAATCAGTACAAAACGAACACATGGCTGTACAGCAGTTTCTTTTCAATGTATACATTCAGCTTCCAATTGCCTTTTACTAACTCGTAAGGTTCACTCAAATAAAAGCTGGCGTTTGTTTCCTTGTTGGTTGATATGCTGTTGCCGGCTTTTACCGAACCATACAATCTTCCATCGGGTTCTTTTATTGGTTTGGGATAAATCCATTCAGCTACATACGCCAGGTCGGGTTTTTCATTACCAGTCACTTTAAATTCAACGCCAAATGCAGTATGCAATTTGGCCGGGATAGAGTCGGTGGTCTTAATAATTTTAAATTTATAAATAGGTCGCTTGTTCCATGGAATTGAATCAGGCGATGGAATATAGTTTGGCGCCAATCCATGATCCAGTTCTATAAACTTATACACTGGTAAGTCTTCAGCAGCATTCTTTTGTGCATTGGCAGTAGCTGCAAAAGCAAGCAGCATAAAAAACAGCAAGGGCTTCATATGTAAAAGCGTTTTAGGTTATGATTGCAATTTAATTATTTAACCAACACCAAAAAAAGAGGATGCACAAAGCACCTGGAGTTTTGTGATTTAATAAATTACTTAAACAACTGCTGGCTCAGCAGCTTCGGAAAAACAAAACAATGAGTGTGAGGATAGAAACGAGAAGTGCAAATAAGGAAACAAAAGTAACAAGGGTGTTGTTTACAGAAGGAGCTCCTGCATTTTGTAAGCTTGCAGGAGAAGAAGGACTTTTAATGGCTACAGCAACAGCCATATCGTTTGTATGTGAAATAGAAATTTGAAAACCGGGAAAAACAGGTTTCCCATTGGGAAGATGATCGATAATAATAGAATGAAAGGGCGTGCTTTTATAAGAGTTGTCAGCTTTTATGATAGCCTCCTTTGCTGCAAACAAACCGGCAAAGGAAGCAATGGTATTGGGCTGTAAAATACAATAAGCAATTTCTGACGGGGCAAAATTCATTTTATAAAATGCAGCTTCCCGGTAATCATTTGCTGCAGGCATGGCGCTTAACATTTCCACATCAATACCAACAAATGCATCGGTATTATCGCTGTGCTGAAGCTGTATTGTATTTTGTACAGGTATTTCACCGGCTACCATTTCTTTTCCATTCAGCGCTGACATTAACTGCCCGAATGTTTTGATGGAAGTATAATCAGTTACACTAATACCTTCTGCAGCCAGTTGTGCATACATGCGGTGTATGATAACAGAACTTGCCACAACAGTACGATCAATAACAGTTGCAGCAGTTATCAATCCTGGTTCAGTTTTTATATACCTGGCAATTATCTCTTTTATTCTTTCGTCCATTATTAAAAACCTTTTAGGCAGCTCTGGCAAATGTATGCCTCCTCCCCTTTTGGTGTAATGCATTTTGTAAAACCAACATCGCTTAAATCATCTTTGAGCATTTTAAAACACTTAAAGCAACTGATATCAGCAACAGGGCTGGCAGCATAATTCGATTTGTAAGACTCCAGTCTTTCCTTTAATTCATTGAGAAATTGTGCCACCAGTTTCCCTTCGGTTACCCTGTGATCAAATGTTACACTCAATACACAGCGTTGCAATTTCTCATCAATAGATGATACACCAAGTATAGCGCTGTTCATCATATTCACCAATGGCCTGAAGAAACTCACACCTTCTGATGACAAATCAGTAATAGTAAAACTTATATCGGTAAGGTCATCTACCTGCAGGCTGTCATCAAGATATTTATTTGACAAAGCCATAATATCGTCTTCAACCTGCCTTATTGTTTTAGATACCGCCTCTTTTACTTTCAACACCTTTAATCCTTTATCAATGTCGATAGCAAAACCAATGTTTACATGTTTGTAATAAGCTATGGCATCACCCGTATAATATGCGTTCAGCTCCTTGTATTGCAGCAGCAGCCGGGCTGTTTCATATACAATCACGGGCAGCAGTGAATTTTTTAAATATTGCAGCGATTGATTAAGGTGAACGAAAATACCCTGTGTTTCTACAATGGTATTGATGGTACTGGTAAGCCCGGTTTGCTGTATGCTGCTTAAATATTCAATCTCTCTTTTTTTGTTGGAAGAAAGTTTTTCTACAATTACTTTTTCTGCGTCTGTCGGCAATAGCTGAGCTGCCTGTACAGTTTGTTTTTTACCGGTTACTTTTTTACCGATGCCCAATTTCTGTTCCACATCAGCTTTGCTCACAAAATCTTTTCCTTTAAATGCTTCGGTGCCGATATTATTTACTTTCATCAAAGCAATAGCTGCCGGCGAAAACATCGTTTCGCCTTCCCACACCGCAGTGGCTTCTTCAAAATGTTCCTTTGCTGCAACAGTTATTGCTTTTTTCTTTTTTTCTTCTGATACTGCCGGCAATTCTTCAACTGTACTGTAAATATTTGCAACAATAGCATTCACTTCGTAGTCTTCGCCTGTTTCACACAGGTAGCTGATATAGCCTTCCGCCTCTGCTATTACATCATACGTTGTTTTTGATGATTCAAATACAATTACAATGTCACCTTTTTTTACATGGTGCCCATGTTTAAATGGAATGTCCACTACAGTAAGTGTAGTATCATTTACAGCCAGCAAGGGCACTTTTATTTCCTGTACGATGGGCATTAGGTAAAATAAAGTTTTATTTCGTTCAGTATTCTTTCTTTATCCGGCAGCACAATATGCTCTAATGATTTTACTGATGGTATAGGCACCGGCAATGATGCTATACGTTTGCAAATTATTTTTTCTTGCATCCGTTCTGTTACCTGTGCAACCAGTTCGGCGCCAATGCCGCCATAAGCGCTTCCTTCTTCAATTATCAATAGCTTACCCGTCCTGGCAACCGATTGTGCAATCACATCCACAGGAATTGAAGAAATGAGTGACGGCACCACCAGTTCTGGTTTTAAATCTGTTTCTAAAAAGATGTTGGCAAGAAGACTGTTTACCAAATCGGCCATACCACCATATGCAACAATAGTAATATCAGGTACAGATACCGCAGGGCGTACCTGTACCACAGGATATTCATCTTCATTTATTTCATATACAAAATTGGCAACCTGGTTGTGCAGTATCTTTTTGCCATAATCAGTTTTATTTTCTATCACAATCACCGGGTGTTCTTCTTTAAGAATGGCATTGTACACAAAAGCCGGATCAAAAAAAGTATTTATAGCTACTGTTTTTACATTATCAATTCCTATTAAAAACTTGTCGAGTGTTTGAGAATGTGTAGGGCCATATCCACGGCGGCCACCCATTGGGGTGCGTATCACTACAGGGCAGTTTGCTTTTTTATTAAACATGTGGTGAAACTTGCTGGCATGATTAACAATTTGGTCAAATGCCAGGGTTACAAAATCGCCAAACATAATTTCAGCAAAAGGCTTAAACCCATTTAGCGCCAAACCATTTGATATGCCCACAATTGCCGATTCGGAAATGGGTGTTGAAAAAACTTTATCCGGTGCCAGGAATGATAATTCTTTTGCAACTTTAAAAGCGCCACCATATGGCGATAAAATATCTTCTCCCAAAAACACTACTCTTTCATCTGCCTGTATCTTTTCTTTAAAAAAATTATTCAGTAACTCCACCTGCCTTTTATTAATGGGGTGCAAAGGAAGCCAACTGTCACTGTTTGTCATTTCTTCTGCTTCATAATATTCATCTATATGCAGTTCCCTTTCCTGTAATATATGCTCTACCATTTCATTTACCTCTTTTGTAATACTATCCATATAATTGGTATAGTATTCCTCCTGTTCGGCACTGAAAATAGTGAGATAGTCTTTGCTACGGTACAATTGTATTTCTTCTGCAGGCCTGTCGTCATCACCTTTAGAGTGTGGGTTAAGGCGGAATGTTTCTACAAGAAAAAAGCATGGCTTAGTTTCCTCTCTCACATAATCTATTGCCTGCTTTGCGTCATCTATTAATTGTTGTGGTGATGAGGTATGCCCTTTAAAAGTTTTAATTCCAAATGCTTCTGCCCTTGCTCTTATATCGCCTGCAAGGTTTACACTTTGCGGTGTGCTTTGTGCATAGAAATTGTTTTCACATACAACTAATAATGGGATTTCCCATTTACTAATAATGTTTAGGGTTTCATACAAAGCGCCTTCGCCTAAGGTGCCATCGCCAATATACACTACACCTATGGCGCCACTCTTTCTTAATTTATTGCCGAGTGCGTATCCTGCACTTACCGGCACAATACCACCTTGTATTCCATTGCTGAAAAAGTTATTATTGCACAGGTGCTGGCTGCTGCCGATACCGCCACTGGTACCGCTTGCTTTACCAAGCAGTTCTGCAATCAATCCTTTTACATCTCCTGTAAAAGCAATGTAATGCCCGTGGCAACGGTGATTGCTGAATACAAAATCTTTTTTCTTCAGTTGCCCGGCAAATGCCAATGCACTAAACTCCTGCCCCACACATGTATGTACTGTGCCATTCAGTTTTCCTTCGGAGAATAAAGACAAAAACTTTTCTTCCACCGTACGGATGGTGAGCGCCTGTTTTATATGGCGGTGATTGATA
>CAZBTD010000112.1:0-10739 GCA_964494815.1 uncultured Ferruginibacter sp.
CATACATGTACGTATCAAAAAGCTACAGGAACTAAATATTGTAAAAGGCACCCGACTGAATGTTGACCTGAAACAACTTGGTTATGATATCACTGCTTTCGTTGGTATTTATTTAGAAAAAAGTTCGCTCTATGATTCCGTAGCCAAAGACCTTAAAAATATCCCTGAAATTGTACGCCTTAATTATATCACAGGTAACTACAGCATGTTTATAGAAATTGTTTGTAAAGACATTGCACAGTTACGGACAGTATTACATGATGAGCTCCAAAACATCAAGGGCATTGAACGTACAGAAACATTTATTTCTCTTGAAGAAGGCTTCGTCAGGAATGTAAGAGTGGCACCTGCAGACTAAGTTGCTTTCACATCTGTTGCATCTCTCAATCCATTTCCCAACAAATTAAAAGCAAGCACTAATAACATTATTGCAAACCCTGGTACTAAAGCCAGCATGGGATTATGAGTAATGATAAAATTGTAGTTCTCTTTTATCATCAACCCCCAGCTTGGTTGTGGCGGCTGTACACCAATGCCAAGAAAGCTAAGGCCAGCTTCAATAATAATGGCTGTTGCAAAATTACTTGCTGCAATCACCATTATTGGCCCGAGTATGTTGGGAAGAATATGCTTAACAATAATTCTTGTATTACTAAAACCAAGCGCCCTTGCTGCCTGCACAAATTCTAATTCTTTTATTGCCATTACCTGGCCACGTACCAACCGGGCCACACTAACCCACATGGTGAGCCCAATAGCAATAAATATTTGCCAGAAGCCTTTTCCTAATGTTAGTGTTATTGCAAACACAAGTAACAATGTCGGGATACTCCAGGTTACATTCACCAGCCACATTATTATTGCGTCTGTCTTTCCTTTGTAATAGCCAGCCAATGCACCAAGAATAATTCCAATTGTCAATGAAATTAAAACTGCAATCATGCCTACGGCTAAACTTACCCTTGTTCCAATAATTAACCGGCTTAAAATATCCCTTCCAAATTTATCTGTGCCCAACCAGTATTTTTGGGTGATGATATTTTGGGTAATTAATTCAGGGTGATTGTTAGTGATTTGATTGATAGAATAATATTGAATAACAGAAGTGTCTTCATCAACATATTTATTAATCAACAGGCTGTCGTTTTGAATTTTATAACCACTTATTGGTATTAAACGGAAATGAGGTTGCTTGCCATTAATAAGATGGTCAATCCAGAAGCCACCCCAATATTTTCTTTCTGAAATTTTTAAAAATACCTGAGTATAGCCTGGCTTTTTTGCAGCAATCTCCACTGTTTGTAAATCAGCATTCGGCGAATTATCTGGTGCGATGATGTAACCGAATATGGCAATAAAAAATGCCAGTGCAATCACAACCAATCCAAACATGGCGCCCTTGTTTTTTTTAAGGCGACGCCATGTTTGTTTTTGAAAAGAGAGTGATTGCTCCGGCATATTATTTTAAATGAAAGTAAGATTGCCCGGCAATATTTACAAATCAAATAGACTTGCTGCCAAAATAAGAATGTAATACTTCAGGCAATACAATTCCATTTTCAGTTTGATTATTCTCCAGCAGTGCCGCTACAATTCTTGGTAATGCTAATGAAGAACCGTTAAGAGAATGCACCAATTGTGTTTTTCCTTCTGTATTCTTATACCGGATTTTCATCCGGTTAGTTTGGAAGCTTTCAAAGTTACTTACAGAACTTACTTCAAGCCATTTCTGTTGTGCAGTACTAAAAACTTCAAAGTCGTAAGTAAGGGCACTTGTAAAACTCATATCGCCGCCGCAGAGCCGCAAAATGCGGTATGGCAGTTGAAGGCTATGCAATAATTTTTCTACATGCAGCAACATTTCTTCCAGTACATCATAACTTTTTGCCGGGTCAACCAATTGAATAATTTCTACTTTATCAAATTGATGAACCCTGTTCAGCCCACGCACATCTGAACCAAAGCTGCCGGCCTCTCTTCTGAAGCAGGGTGTGTAAGCTGTCATCTTTATTGGAAGATCGGTTTCTTTTACAATTTCATTCCTGTAAATATTTGTAACAGGTACTTCCGCTGTTGGTATCAAATAAAAATTATCTGCTGTTGCATGATACATCTGCCCTTCTTTATCAGGCAACTGTCCCGTTCCATAAGCAGTGTCTTCATTCACCATTAACGGAGGTAAATATTCTGTATAGCCTGCAGCAGTATTGTAATCTAAAAAATATTGTATCAACGCTCTTTGTAGCTTTGCTCCTTTGCCTTTATATAAAGGAAATCCGCTGCCTGTAATTTTAGCGCCTGTTTCAAAATCCACCAGGTCATATTTTTTTATTAACTCCCAATGCGGTACAGCGCCTGCATATAAAGTTGGTTTGCTGCCGCCTTCTCTCACCAATTCATTTTCTTCTGGTGTTTTGCCTTTTGGTACAGAGGTATGCGGCAGGTTAGGAAGTTTTACTAATTCATCCTGTAATTGCTTTTCTGACGCAGCTAATTGTTCTGTTAATTGTTGTATAGAAATTTTAATAGAAGCAACTTCCTGTTTTTTCAACTCTGCTTTATCTTTTTCACCTTTGCCCATTAGCATACCAATTTCTTTGCTGGCGGCATTGGCTGTTGCCTGCAGCGTTTCACTTTCCACTTTCAGTTTACGCACCTGTTCATCCATTGAAATGATTTCATCCACCAAGTCAATATTTGAAAAATATTTCGCTGCCAGTCTTTCTTTTACCAATGCTGTATTTTGCCTTAGCACATTAATCTGTAACATACCCGTTTAAAAAATTTTGCCAAAGGTAATGGATGCAAAGGATAGGAACACCGATTACACTGATTGAACTGTTAAGCACTAATTATAAAAATCCGCTTCAATCCGCCAAAGCTGCACCATCCGTGTTCCCATCCTCCGCACTATATTTGCAAAATGCAACATGCGAAGGACGATTTACAGGTGCGTTGGCTAAAGCTGCGGATAATGTTGAAAGAAAAGTATGACATTAAACCAGAAATGGATGGCATCCTTTTTTTAATAGGTGTGCAGGAACTGGGCACAGGCAAACAGGATTACACAAAAGAACAAAAGCAGGATTTGATGCATATTGCAGTGTGCACCATTTTAGCACCGAGCGGTTATTATGTTATGGAGGGATATGATGATGAAGGCTGGCCACATTTTAAACAATTAAAACCTTTGCCCAATCACAACATGATTGAACAAGAAAACTTTTTGAGGGATCATGTGCTGATGTATTTTGAACAATTTAATCAACAGGATTTTTAAAAATTTATATTTCAATGACCAAGAAATTTCTTACTCTTTTAGTATTATTTTTTTACTTTTTTTGCGCCACCGAAGTAAATGCACAGGCAAAGAGAAAATTACCGGTAAAAAAAGTTGCAGTAAAAGGTGGTACAACAAAAAAGAAAGCAGCAGCAATTGCTGACACACCAATAACCCCAACAGAAAAATTTACAAGGGTAAAAATATCTACAGCGTTTGGCGATATGATAGTGAAACTGTATAATAAAACACCGCAGCACCGGGATAATTTTATCAAATTAGTTAGCGAACATTTTTATGACAGCCTGTTATTCCATCGTGTAATTGCCAGTTTTATGATACAGGGTGGCGACCCTGAAAGTAAATATGCACAACCGGGTGTAATGCTTGGCAACGGCGATGTTGGCTATACCATCACGGCAGAATTTGACAGTACATTGTTTCACAAACGTGGCGCCTTATGTGCAGCCCGTACAGATAATCCTGCAAAAGCAAGCAGTGGTTGCCAGTTTTATATTGTACAAGGCAGGCCGGTAAGTGAAGCTGAACTTAATAATATTTCACAACGGAATGGCTTTAGGTATACGGCGGCACAGCGTATGACATATAAAATGAATGGCGGCACTCCTTTTCTCGACAACAATTACACTGTATTTGGCGAAGTGGAAAGCGGAATGGAAGTGATTGATAAAATTGCAGCCGTTCAAAAAGGTGCAGCAGACAGGCCATTGCAGGATGTAAGAATGAAAATGGAAATAGTGCAGGAAGAAAAAACAGATGAGAAAAAATAATTGAGCTAAAACAAACCCATTGTTTAAATTGCAGCGTTTTTAAAATTCACATCACTTATCAAATAATATTTATGAACGCACCGGCCAGTTTACGCTACACAAAAGACCACGAATGGATTTCTTTAGAAGGAAATGTTGCCACAATTGGCATCACCGATTTTGCACAAGGCGAGCTTGGTGATATTGTATATGTTGACATCAGCACCAAAGGAAAAGCGCTGGCGGCAGAAGAGGTGTTCGGCACCGTAGAAGCAGTGAAAACAGTAAGTGATTTATTTCTCCCGGTAAAAGGTACTATCACAGAAATTAATCCTTTGCTTGAAAGCCAGCCAGAGCTGGTAAACACCGACCCGTATGGAGAAGGCTGGATGATAAAAATGACCGTTGATAATGTGGCTGATGTGGCTGCATTGATGGATGCAGCGGCTTACAGTGCTTTAGTTTCATAAAATGTCAGAACAAAAAAAACCTCTTTGGTTTATAAAATTTATACCAGGCACTGCCTGGTTTTTATTTGTATTGGTAATGATATGCTTGCCAGGAGAAGACGTGCCTGAAGAACCCGGCTGGCTTAATATTCCTCATTTTGACAAGCTAGTGCATGCAGGTTTATTTGGTGGAATTGTATTTTGGTTTTGCATGCCTTTTAAAAAAAGCACCATTGCAAAAAGCAATAAGATTAACCTCTTTATTAAAATAGCCCTTGCCACTATTGTATGGGGTATTACTACCGAGTATATTCAAAAATTTTTTATCGAAGGACGGCAATTTGATTTGGTGGACTGGGCTGCCGACAGTGCTGGCGTTATCATTGCTTTTTTTATAAGCAGGAAACTCTTTCTAAACCCGAAGCTTAAACCTTAAAGCCCGAACCTTATGCCTTTTTCATTATATTTGCTTTAATGACAGACAATACAATGGAATATAACACCACCAGGAGTTATCTCATTATGAGGGAATATGGCCG
Source organism: uncultured Ferruginibacter sp. (assembly GCA_964494815.1). Taxonomy (GTDB): domain Bacteria; phylum Bacteroidota; class Bacteroidia; order Chitinophagales; family Chitinophagaceae; genus Ferruginibacter. Next base: position 5,039 of record CAZBTD010000112.1, read on the forward strand.
TCATATACAGAAGATGGTGGATTATGTGCTGACGATTGAAGATAAAGATCAAAGACAACGCAATGCACAGGCGCTGATAGAATTGATGGGATTTTTAAACCCACACCTCAAAAATGTAGAAGACTTTCGTCACAAACTATGGGATCATTTGTTTTTAATAAGTGATTTTAAACTGGATGTTGAAAGTCCTTATCCTATTCCTACAAGGGAAACATTAAAGGCAAAACCTGAGCGTTTGCGTTATCCCAAAAAATATCCCAAGTTTAACCATCTTGGGAAAAACATTGAATTTGTAATCGACAAAGCATTGCATGAAGAAAACCCTGAAAAGAAACAAGGGTTTGCCAATGCCATTGCTTATTACATGAAACTTACTTACAGCAACTGGCATAAAGAGCTGGTGCATGATGATAATATTCAAACAGAACTAACCGCTATTACCGAAGGACAATTAGAATTTAATAATCGTCCGTTTGTAAAGCATAGGGCAGAGGCAATTGAAAGGGATGAATACCCATCACGTGGTGGATACAGGAACAATAACCGTGGCGGTGGTGGAAGAGATAACCGTGGCGGCGGACGCAACAATAACCGTGGCGGAGGGAGAGACAACCGTGGCGGTGGCGGCAACAACCGCAACTATAAAAAACGCTATTGATATTTTTTGTGATAAGAAAAAAACCCGGTGTTCATCACTGGGTTTTTTGGTTTATAGCCATGAGTTAACCAATTGACACAAAAAAATATTCGTGAGGATTAGTGCTATTGATGGCTAAAACTTTTCTCTTTGGCTTCTTATAGTTATCAGCAGCTTTATTTACTTTTAGGCGGTAATCAAAAAAACTATCTTTCACTACGATACTATAATTAATTCCATGAGTTCATTTAAAGTAATAGGCGGAAAAAAATTATCAGGTACCATCACTCCACAGGGCGCAAAGAATGAAGCGTTGCAAATTATTTCGGCTGTGCTGTTAACGCCAGATCCTGTAACCATCACTAATATTCCCGATATAATTGATGTAAACCTGCTGATAGAATTATTAGGGGAAATGAAAGTAAAGATTGACCGTGTAAGCAGGGATACCTGCATCTTCCAGGCAAATGATGTGGATGTAGATTATCTCAACAGCGAAGCATACCATAAAAAAAGCGGCAAACTCCGTGGTTCTGTAATGCTGGCCGGTCCCATGCTGGCAAGATTTAAAAAAGCATACATACCCAAACCGGGTGGAGATAAAATAGGAAGAAGAAGATTAGACACACACATAATTGGGTTTGAAAAACTGGGTGCTGCATTTGAATACAACAGCGATGGGTATTTTTATCTATCTGCACCAAATTTGAAAGGCTGTTATATGCTGCTTGATGAACCTAGCGTAACCGGAACAGCTAACATATTGATGGCGGCAGTGATGGCGGAAGGGTTCACCACTATTTATAATGCTGCCTGCGAACCATACCTGCAGCAACTTTGCAAAATGCTTAACCGCATGGGTGCAAAAATATCCGGTATTGGAAGTAATTTATTGGTGATAGAAGGGGTTACGCATTTAAAGGGAACAGAGCACCGTATGTTGCCCGATATGATTGAAGTGGGAAGTTTTATCGGCCTTGCCGCAATGACGCAAAGTGAAATCACTATCAAAGATGCAGGTATTGAAAGCCTTGGTGTAATACCAGAAAGATTTCAACGACTGGGAATAAAAATGGATTTCAGAGGAGATGATATTCATATACCGGCGCAGGATTTTTATGAAATAGAAAGATATATGGATGGCGGTGTGCTTACCTTATCTGATCACCCATGGCCGGGATTGACACCGGATTTATTAAGTATCATTTTAGTAACAGCTGTACAGGCAAAAGGCAGTGTACTCATTCATCAAAAAATGTTTGAAAGCCGTTTGTTCTTTGTAGATAAACTGATCGACATGGGAGCACAAATTATTTTGTGTGATCCTCACCGTGCCGTGGTGATTGGTTTGGAAAGGGAACAAAAACTCCGTGGCATTACCATGAGCAGCCCCGATATACGTGCCGGTGTGGCCCTGCTTATTGCAGCATTAAGCGCCGAAGGGAAAAGTACCATTCAGAATATTGAACAGATAGACAGGGGATATCAAAATATTGATGTAAGGCTGCAGGAGTTGGGAGCAGATATTACAAGAATGTCATAATGGTTCAGGAGTTTAGAGGTTTAGGGTTTAGTCTAAACTTTCTAAACTTCTAAACCTCTAAACTTTATTACAATGTCTTTACCAAAGCAAGTAGTTGACCATATGATGCTGCATGATTTGTTCAGCCAGTGGCTGGGTATTGAAGTGCTGCAGGTAACAGAAGGTTACAGCAAAATAAAAATGACGGTGAGAAGTGAAATGATAAACGGCTTTGGCATTGTGCATGGCGGCATTGCATTTTCTTTGGCAGACAGCGCTTTTGCATTTGCCTGCAACAACCGGAATGTTTTATCTGTTGCATTGGATACGGCTATAAATTTTTTAAAACCTGTGCATGTGGGTGATGAATTGACTGCTGAAGCAAAGGAGCTGCACAATGGAAAATCAACAGGGCTGTATCATATCACAATCACCAACCAGCACGAACATATTGTAGCTGTATTTAAGGGTACTTGTTTCAGGACGAATAAGAAACTGGTGGAATAAAAATGATTTTATGTCACATGAAATAGAATCAGCTAAAGATATTTCAAAGTGGGTTGGCGGTTTTTTCTTTTGGGTTATTAGAGGTTTTAAGGGGAAATTATCAGAAAGTTATAAACCTCAAAATCAAAAACGAAATATTTTAACAGGCTACATAATTCAAATAATTACTCTTTTTATTTTTGCTTGGTATTTCTTTAGAAAAGAATAAATATTGATCACCTCACATCAAAATCAATCACCACTTTCTCTGTCACCGGATGCGATTGACAAGTCAAAATAAACCCTTGCTTTATTTCTTCTTCTTCCAGTCCCCAGTGCACATCCATTTCTACTTTACCTTCAAGCAATTTTGCTTTGCAGGTGCAGCACACACCGCCTTTGCAGGCAAAGGGCAAATCAGCCCCTTGCTTTAATGCTTCATCTAAAATACTGCCACTTTCAAAGCCCATTGGGAAATCAACAGTGCGGCCATCTAATTTTATTTGAACAGTGCTTTTAACCTTTTTGTCTTCTTGCCCCCTTGGTTGCTTGGCTCCTTGTTTCCCTGCTCCGGGAGTTGTGAATAGTTCAAAATGAATTTTCTTTTTATCAATGCCTTTGTTTTCTAAAAAATCCTTCACACAAAAAATCATTTCTTCCGGACCGCAAATAAAAAATTCATCCTGTTCGTTGTAATCGATTAGCTTGCTAAGCTGGTTTAATTTGTCAGTATCAATTCTGCCAAAAAAAATATCAGCATCAGTTCTTTCTCTTGTAAGCAGGTTGATAAAATTAAAGCGATGCAAATATTTATTTTTTAGCCCTTCCAGTTCTTCAAAGAAAATAATAGAAGCTCTGTTGCGGTTGGCAAATACCAAAGTAAAATTGCTTTGCGGTTCTGTTTGCAAAGTGGTTTTTATTATAGAGATAACAGGAGTAATGCCACTGCCTGCTGCAAAAGCAATGTAATTTTTCTTGTTTGTTATATCAAGAGACGTATTAAATTTTCCTGTTGGCGGCAATACTTCCAGTTCATCACCATTTTTTAATTCATCATTTGCGAAGGTGCTGAACTTTCCGCCATCAACTTTTTTTATAGCAACCGTCAATTCGTTTTCAAAAGGTGCTGTGCAAACTGAATACGAACGCCGTACTTCTTCTCCATTAATATTTTTTTTGAGTGTAATATTTTGTCCCTGCGTAAAAGAAAAATCTTTTTGTAATACCGAAGGAATATCAAATGAAACAGAAACACATTCAGGTGTTTGTTTTTTTACTTCTTTTACTTTAAGTGTATGAAAGTGAATTGCCATATACTATTTTGTAATTCCATTTAGTAATTGATTTATCATATCGTTTTCCAGCACCTGCAGCGGTACATTTTTTTTATTGCGCTGCCAAAACTCAAGCCCACGTACTGCCGACAAAATCGTTAGAACTGCCACATAAGGATTTACCGGCTTTATTTCATTTTTAGCAATGCCATCTTCAATTAAACCCATCAGGCTTTTTTCATAATTACGGCGGATGTTTAAAAAATCGGTGAGGCATGGTTCATTCAAATGTTTCCATTCATGATTGGCTACATATACTTCATCAAAATTCTCTGCCATTATCTCGATATGAAAACGAATTACCGCTTCTATTTTCGCAATAGTGTTTTTATTGCTGTTCTTTATGTTTTCAATTTGTTCGGTAAACTGGCCGCCAATTTTAAAACATATATCCTGCAGTAATTCGCTTTTACTGCCAATATGATTGTAGAGGCTTGGGGCTTCCACACCCACCACATCAGCTAGCTCTCTCATAGAAGAAGCACTGTAGCTTTTTGTTTTAAAAAGCGTGGCAGCTTTTTTAAGTATCACTTCTTTTTTACTGCTGTTTTTTCCTGTTACAATTTTTGCCATTGGCGCAAACACTTTTTACAAAACTAACACTTATTAGTTTTTATACAAAAGACTTCTGGTAAGGTTAAAGCCTTCCTTTCCTTTTTAACTGTAAGACGCTTCAAGCAGTTTTTAATTTGTAGTTTTGCGCCGTTAAATTTTCATTATGCAATTACAGCCTGTTGATAAGATTGAAAGTATTTCACCAACAGATTTTAAGTTCAAATACTATGAGACAAAGAAACCACTGGTGATAACCGGGTTGGCAAAGCAATGGCCCTGTTACAATAAGTGGAACTGGGATTATTTTATAAATGTGGTGGGTGATAAAGAAGTGGGTGTATACAATAATGTCAAAAGCGATGCTTATACACCCATTAACACGGCAGATGCATACATGAAATTTGGCGATTATTTGCAGCAGGTGAAAGAGGGTCCGTTGGAATTAAGGATTTTTCTATTCAACATATTTCAACATGCACCGCAACTGGCACAGGATTTTTCATGGCCTGAAGAATTTATGAAAGGCTTTGTAAAAAAATACCCCATGTTGTTTGTTGGTGGTGAGGGTTCCATTACTCACATGCACTTTGATATTGACATGAGCCATATCCTTCACACTCAGTTTATGGGAAAAAAAAGGGTATTGCTTTTTCCACATGAGGAGCAGCGCAAGCTTTACCGCAAGCCATGGGAGGTACTGAGCCTTGCCAATTTTGCCAACTACAACCAGCAATTCGATTATCAAAATTTCCCAGCAACCAAGTTGGCTAAAGGGTATGAAGTAATATTAGAACATGGCGATACTCTTTTTATGCCGGCTGGCTACTGGCATCATATGGAGTACATAGAAAGCGGCTTTGCCATGAGCCTTAGGGCAATGCAGGCCAGCTTGGGCGGCAAGTTGCAGGGTGTATGGAACCTGTTTGGAATGAGAGGGATTGATACTATGATGAAAAAAACAGCCCCGGTTTGGTGGTACAATCAAAAGAAGGGAAAGATATACCAGCTGGCCCAAAAAGAAATTGTTCTGTCAAAAAAATAGTAGAGAAAATTGTTATACTTATCAATTTATTTTCTACTTTTATAGCCTGCTTTTAGCATTTTATATTTTCCTATATTACTGAAAACCCCCGGTTCCCCATCCAATTTTCTTTTGATAAATCTCAG
>CAZBTD010000113.1:0-10734 GCA_964494815.1 uncultured Ferruginibacter sp.
TTTCATTATCTCTGCATGTTCCTGGCGGATTTTTTCAATCTCCATGCCGGTAAGCCTTTGCAAACGCAGTTCCAGCACCGCTTTCGATTGTATCTCACTCATACCAAACTGGCTCATCAATCCTTCATGTGCAATTGCTGGTGTGGCAGATTCACGGATAAGTTTTATAACTGCATCAAGATTATTTAATGCAATGATATAGCCTTCTAATATATGTGCTCTTTCTTTTGCTTTACGCAATTCATAATTTGTACGACGAACAACTACTTCATGACGGAAACCAACAAACTCACTGATAAGGTCTTTAAGGTTCAAAATTTTTGGCCTGCCTCTTACCAGTGCTACATTGTTGATACCATAAGAAGTTTGCAACTCTGTTAACTTGTACAATTGGTTTATCACCACTTGTGCAACAGCATCTTTTTTCAATTCAACAACAATACGGGTTCCTTCCTTGCTGTTACTTTCATTGTTTACATCAGATATACCATCAATCAACTTTTCATTGATTAGCTCTCCTATTTTTGAAACCATCGCATCCCTGTTCACCTGGTAAGGCACTTCATAAATAACCAGCTTCTCCCTCCCATTCTTTGTGGTTTCAATATTTACTTTTCCTCGAAGAACCACTCTTCCTCGGCCTGTCATAAATGCATTCTTTACACCTTCAAAACCATAAATAGTTCCACCCGTTGGGAAGTCAGGTCCTTTTACATGCTTTATTAATTCATCAATTGTAACCTCCTTGTTATCTATATAAGAGACACAGGCATCAATAACCTCACTCAAATTATGCGGAAGCATATTAGTTGCCATACCAACAGCAATACCACTTGAACCATTCACCAACAACTGAGGTATCCTTGTTGGCAGTACTGATGGTTCTGTTTCTGAATCGTCAAAGTTTGGTTGAAAATCTACTGTGTCTTTGTCGATATCATCCATCATCGCTTCAGTAAGACGTTCCATTCGCACCTCTGTATAACGCATCGCTGCAGGTCCATCACCATCCTGGTTACCAAAGTTTCCTTGTCCATCTACTAAAGTGTAACGCATGCTCCACTCCTGCGCCATACGTACCATCGCATCATATACAGAACTGTCACCATGTGGATGGTATTTACCCAACACTTCACCCACTACCCTTGCACTTTTCTTATATGCTTTGTTGTATTGTAAACCAAGCTCATTCATCGCATGAAGTATGCGGCGGTGAACAGGTTTTAAACCATCTCTTACATCAGGCAGAGCCCGTCCAACGATTACACTCATTGAGTAATCAATATAAGAAGTCTTCATTTGCTCCTCAATATTCACCGGGATTATTTTGCCCCTGTTGGTGCCATTGTCGCCTTCATTTGGTGACAACATCCCATCGTTTGTTTCTCCTGTATTGTCCATAATTTTCAGCCCATTTTAGGGGCTTGCGAAAGTACCGAAATAAGCCCATTTTTCCAGTGAAAAAACGCTTCTTTTTGATCCTTTTTGTACACATTTTTCACTGTCTTGTGGACAAAGTTTTTAAACTGCTTCAATTGCTATTTTAAGTCTGTAATCTGGATACAAAACAATAACTTGCCGCACTTTAAAAGTTAACGATTGTGAATACTGTTTTACTTATCGGCGCTGGAAAATCTGCCACTGTTTTGATTGATTATTTGATAGCTGAAGCAGAGAAAAAAACATGGAAAGTAATTATTGCCGATGCCAACAGGGAGCAGGTATTAATGAAAACAAACCACTCCCCCTTTGCTGAAGCCATTACCCTGGATGTAACGAATGAAGAGCAACGAAGTGCTTTAATACAAAGGGCGCATGTTGTGATATCAATGATGCCACCTTCATTACATTTTTTAGTGGCAAAAGATTGTGTAGAGTACCGCAAGCATTTGCTTACTGCATCTTACTTAGATAACAAAATCAAAAGCCTTGATGATGAAATAAAACATCGAAAGCTTTTGTTCTTATGTGAAATGGGCCTTGACCCCGGAATAGACCACATGAGTGCTATGAAAATTATTGATGAGATAAAAGCAAATGGCGGTCATGTTTCTTCCTTCAAAAGTCATTGCGGAGGTTTGATAGCTCCTGAAAGTGATGATAATCCGTGGCACTATAAAATAAGCTGGAACCCACGCAATGTTGTATTGGCAGGTAAAGCTGGTGCCGAATACAAAATTAATAATACCATCATTCATAAAAAGTACAATGAAATTTTTGCTGATTGTGAGGAAGTGAAAGTGGATGAGCTTGCTCCATTGGCATTTTATCCAAACAGGGATTCACTCAGTTATATGCCGGTGTATCATTTGGAAGATGCAAAAACGTTCGTAAGAACAACCCTTCGATATGCGGATTATTGCAAAGGCTGGCAAACGATTGTTGCAGCAGGATTGACAAATGAAGCTGATGAAATTGATACAACTAATCTTTCTTTTAAAAACTGGTCAGCAGCAATTATTCCGCTTGTAAATGATGAGAACAAATCAATGTTAAGTTTTCTTGGGTTGTTTGATGACAATAATGTTCCCTCTACTGCAAAAACTTCTGCTGATGTGCTGCAATATTTATTAGAAACAAAATGGGTAATGCAGCCGGAAGATAAAGACATGATTGTGATGCAGCATGAAATAGAATATGAGCAAAATGGGCAGCAGAAAAAAATTGAAAGCAGCCTGGTTGTAAAAGGTGATAACAGTTTAAGAACAGCCATGGCAAAAACAGTTGGGCTGCCGTTGGGCATTGCAGCCAAATTAATATTGGATGGAAAAATAAAAATGAAGGGTGTGCATATTCCTATTCATAAGGAAATTTATGAGCCAGTACTGAAAGAACTGGAAGAAAAAGGAATTGTGTTTAATGAAAACCAAAGCTCAGTTTAAGCCAGCAATAATTTTTTCAACTCCCCCACTCCTTCTGTTGCTGGTTTTTCAATCAATGTAAGTGTTGGTGATTTCTGCACATCAGGTATTTTTTTATCTATGATAAACTTTGGTAAAAATGGTGGTGCATAATGAAGCAATGAAGCAGCTGGATAAACTTGTAAAGAAGTACCCACCACAACAAAATAATCGCAGTCATACATTAATGCAACAGCTTTTTCAATCATGGGAACCGGCTCTTCAAACCACACAATATGCGGACGAAGTTGTGCCCCATCTTCTGCTTTATCGCCTAATTTTATATCCTCTTGTATTTCATAAATCAACCGCTCATTTCTTTCACTCCGCATTTTAAAAATCTCACCGTGCAGGTGCAGCACTTTGGTAGAGCCTCCCCTTTCATGCAAGTCATCTATGTTTTGTGTTACGATGGTTACATCAAAATCTTTTTCCAGTTCTGCTAAACCAATATGAGCATTGTTTGGTTTAGCAGCAGCCACATCTCTCCTTCTGTGATTATAAAAATCCAGTACCAACTGCGGATCTTTTCTCCAGGCTCCGGGTGTGGCTACATCATATACGTTGTAACCATTCCACAATCCATCACCATCACGAAAAGTTTTTAAGCCGCTTTCTGCACTGATACCTGCACCGGTGAGAACAACAATATGTTTCTTCTTCATATACCAAACTTACGCATTTGGTTGCTTGATTTTTGTACGGGATATTTTTTTAAATCCAAAGTATAAAAGTACTGCCGCTAATAACAATGGCCACAAAGTGAGAAGCCCAATAAAAAAATCGCCACACCATACAGCGCCTGTTTTAAAAGCATTGGTTGCCCTTGTTAAAAAAGAAGGTGATTCACTTGCAGGATTAAAACCTTCCAGAGGTTGATAGAACGTAAGATTAATAGTGCTCATAGCAGACTGGTGCGTAAGATAGCTTATACGGCCAGCAGCAGATTCCATTACTTCCTGCAAGCCGTTTATTTCCTGCTGCACCTGCAAAACTTCTTCCATATTTTTCGCCTGCTTAAAAAACTCCATGTACTTTTCCCTCATTTGTTTTTTTGCAGCCAGCCTTGCTTTCACATCCACAATTTCTCCAGATACATCATCGGTACTTATACTTCTCTCAATTATTTTTGCATCAGCACCAGGAAACAATGCCATCATACTTTCAAACTGATCAACAGGCACTTTAATTGACAATGATGTTTCTATCTTGTAATCTGTTGTGTTTTGATTTTCGGAAGCAATATAACCACCAAACTGTTTTACAGTTTTATAAATATTGGCTGAGTAAGTTTTAAAATCCTTTACTTCAAATTTCAGGTTTGCTGTTTTGATGATTTTTTTATCCCAGTCAACTGACGTAGTTTTTGATGAAGGAATTTGTGATGTTACGGTGTCAGTTGTTTGGGTATTATTTCCTGTTGGAATAGGTATTTGCGGTTCTTTGTTTTTTATTGAACCAGGCTCTGGTTGCATCTCTATTTTTTCAACAAGGGACATATCTGCCGCAGCCATTTCTTTTTTTGCGTTGCAGGAAAACAGGATGACAGCAATAAGAACAATGGGTAATAATTTTTTGCAGTGCATAACAATGGTTTTAATGGTGAGATGCCCATTGATACAAATTGCACAAAAAAAGAAACCGCTTTAATTTGTTAAATGAAAATTAAAGCGGTTTTGTTCAGTGATTAGTTATCAGTTATAAGGAAAACAGTAAACCCTTCATCACTGATCACTTACAACTTATCACTTTGCCTCTCCTGCCATGTCCATAATAATTTTCCATTCTTCTTCCTTCACAGTTTGCACACTCAATCTTCCTAATCTTACTAAATCCATATTGGCAAGGCGCTTATCTTTTTTTATTAAGTCAAGCGGAACTGACTTTTTTAATTTCTTTACTGGCTTTATATCCACTGCCACCCAGCGATCATCTTCAGTGGTAGGATCCTGGTACGCTTCTTTTATTATTTTGGCAATGCCAACAATCTCTACGCCTTCGTTGCTGTGATAGTATAATGCTTCATCGCCTTTTTTCATTGCTCTTAAATTAATACGGGCTGCATAATTACGTACACCACTCCAAACTGTCTGCTTGTCTGTTACCAATTGATCCCAACTATATGCTGATGGTTCTGATTTTACTAACCAATATGCCATGTGAATTTTATTTTAGAATTACGAATGTAGAATTATTCCCAGCCGCTGGCAAGAACATCTGCAATATGAATTGTTTTTATTGCAAGCCCCTTGTTTTGTAAAACGCCATCCAAATGCATCAAACAACTCATATCAGTTGAAATGATGTACTGTGCGTCAGTAGCTTTTGCATTATTTATTTTCTGGTCGGCCATGGCAACAGAAATAGCATCAAACTTTACAGCAAACGTTCCGCCAAATCCACAACAGGTTTCTGTTTCATTCATCTCTGTCAGTTGCAGGCCTTTTACATGACTCAATAATTTTCGTGGGGCATCTTTTATTTTACACTCTCTCAATGCAGCACAGCTGTCGTGGTATGTTGCGATGCCATTAAACACCGCACCATAATTTTCTATCTTCAGCACATCCACTAAAAATTCTGTGAACTCAAATATGCGTTTGGAAAGTTTACTTACTTCATCCTGCTTTGAAGTATGTTCAAATAATTTGTGATAATAATTTTTCACAAAACCTGCACAGCTTGCACTCGGGCAAACAATGTATTCAGCACTTTCAAAATCTTTTAAAAACTTATTGCATACTTCCCTTGCTTCATCCCAATAGCCGGCATTAAACGCTGGTTGCCCACAACAGGTTTGGTTTGTATTATACACAACATCACATGCTGCTTTTTCCAGCACCTTTACCATGCTGAACCCAACCTGTGGATACAACTGGTCAATAAAACATGGTATAAAAATGTGAACCCTCAATGATAATTGAATATTGATTATTGAAGATTGAATATTTTTCTCAAGCAAGCATCTTCAACGCAGTGATAGCCGCTTCTTCTCCTTTATGCCCATGCTTCCCTCCTATCCTTTCATCTGCCTGCTGCTGCGTATCTACTGTAAGTATTCCAAAAATTGTTGGCACCGGCAACAGTAGATTTAGCTGAACTACTCCATCTGTTACGGCTTTGCATACATAATCAAAATGTGGCGTATCGCCTCTTAAAACACAACCCAATGCAATAAAAGCATATGGTTTATCGTCTTTGTATTTATGCTGCTCCCAATAGCGTTTTATACTGAATGCAATTTCAAAAGCGCCTGGCACCATCAACACTTTGTAAGCAACATTATTAGCGTCCAGTATTTTTTTACAACCTTCTTCCAGTGCACCAACAATACCCGGGTTCCATTCGGAACGCACAATAACAACACAGGCACCCTATGGAAGTTGGATGCCTGTTGTATTTAATAAGCTGTTAGAATTAGCTGACATGAATCATTTATTAGTTTAATACACCCAGCCTTGCAAGGTATTTATCAACGTCGTTAACACGGCTGCTTCTTGGATATTCATCCCTTATTTTTTTCAACATGTCAATAGCTTCTGTTGATTTGCCAATGTTTTCTGCAAACATGGCTGCTTTGTACAACGCTTCTGGTGTTACAAATTCATCTTTTGCATTTACTGCAGCTGCTTTTTTGTAATAGCTAAAAGCTTCTTCATTCTTTTTCAATTCTGCATTGGCATCACCAAGCATTGAATAAGCAGCAGCTTGTATTTGTGTGGCAGATGTTGTAAAATCTTTCAGGTGCTTAATGGCATTATTAAAATCGCCGCTGTGCAGATAACATGCGCCGGCAATATAATGAGCCCTGTTGCCTGCTTCGGTGCCACTATAGTTAGAAGCAATTTTTAAAACTCCTTGAGCAATACCATTGCCTCCTCCATTCAATACCAAGTTAATAGAATCTTTATTGAAAGTACCTTGCTGTGCCATTTTATCAAACAACATTTCAGCCGGGAAAATTACATCGGATGCTTTTGCTTCGTTTGGTTCTTTTACAAATTTCTTATACCCAATCCAGCCGCCTGCCAATAGTATAAAGGCGCCGCCAACGTAAATAATGGGTTTGCTAAACTTCGACCAAAAATCTTTGGCTCTTTCCACCGCTACATTTGTTTCAACAGCTTCTACTGTTACTTGCTTCTCTGACATTTTGTTAGTATTCGTTAATTGTTATTGGTTATTAGATTAGTTAATTACAAGCAGATTTTAAAACTGTCAACTGCAACCTCTAAACTTTAGTTTATTAATCCATAATAAATGGATAATCCTGCTGCACATACACATCTTTCAGCAGTTCATCATCGCCTGGCCATGGGCTTTCTTCCGCAAACTTCACACATTCTTCTACCTGCAACCTTACTCTTTCATTCATCACCTCAATATCTGCATCTGCAACTTTATACTCAGTTTTTAAAACATTCAGCACATGATCAATAGGATCCCTTTGCTTGTATTCTTCCACCTCTTCCTTAGTACGGTACTTTTGAGGGTCGCTCATACTATGACCTTTGTAGCGGTATGTTTTTATTTCTAATAATGTAGGGCCACCGCCTTCCCTTGCCCTTGTTGCTGCTCTTGAAATAGCATTGTGTACATCTTCAGGACTCATGCCATCCACACTGTCTGCAGGCATATCATAGGCATCGCCCAGTTTATAAATATCCAGTACATTGCTTGTACGGGCTACTGATGTGCCCATTGCATACTGGTTGTTTTCGCAAATAAAAATAACTGGCAGCTTCCATGTCATTGCCATGTTGAATGTTTCATGAAGCATACCCTGCCTTGCGGCACCATCACCAAAAAAAGTGAGCGATACGTTCTTGGTGCCTTTATATTTTTCAGCAAATGCCAGGCCGGCACCAGTACCTATTTGTGCACCCACAATACCATGGCCGCCAAAGAACCCAACATCAACCCCAAAAAAGTGCATACTGCCACCCTTTCCTTTGCTGCAGCCGGTTGCTTTTCCGTACAACTCAGCCATACAGGAATTAGCCGATACTCCTTTGGCAATTGCCAGTGCATGGCAGCGGTAAGCGGTGATAAACTTATCTTCTGGTTGTGTGCCTGTCATACAGCCGGCAGCCACAGCCTCCTGGCCAATATACAGGTGACAAAAGCCTCTTATTTTTTGCATTCCATATAACTGGCCGGTTTTTTCTTCGAACCTGCGTAATAACAGCATCAGTTCGTACCAGTATAAGTAGGTTTCTTTTGAGAATTTTTTAGCCAAGGTTTAGATTTTTTAGGCGGCAAAGATAAGGCAATTGATTATTCGTTTTTCGTTATTTGATATTCGTTTTGAGCTTTTTAAATCCACCAGTTTTCCCTACCCAATATCGAATAATTATTGACCTATTTATGTACCTCACTTGTAAAATGAAATTCAATATCCGGGTTGTTTTGTATTTCGGTATTCAAGAACCATTCGCTTTGGGCTAAGTACACCAAATGTCCGTCTTTGTCTTCTGCAATATTAGCCTGCTTGTAGCGAATAAAATCTTCCAGCTTCTTTGGGTCTTTGCTTGTAATCCAGCAGGCTTTATAGAAAGGAAGGCTGTTCATTTGCACGCTGGCGCCATACTCCTGCAGCAGGCGGTATTGTATTACTTCAAACTGCAGTTCACCTACGCAACCAATTATTTTTTTATTGCCGCCAAACTGTGTAAACAGCTGTGCCACACCTTCGTCGGTCAACTGTATCAAACCCTTTTCCAGCTGCTTTGTCTTCATCGGGTCTTTGTTCTGTACTTCTTTAAATATTTCGGGACTAAAAGTGGGAATGCCGGTAAAATAAAAATGCTCACCCTCAGTGAGGGTATCACCAATTTTAAAGTTGCCTGTATCAAACAAGCCCACCACATCGCCTGGGTAAGCTTCTTCAATCACATCTTTTTGCCTGGCTAAAAAGCTGTAAGGATTGCTGAAACGAAACTCTTTATCAAGCCTTACATGATCGTAGTATTTGTTTCGTTCAAAACGGCCGCTGCACACCCGGAGAAACGCAATGCGATCCCTGTGTTTGGGATCGAGGTTGGCATGTATTTTAAAAACAAAACCACTAAACTTGTCTTCATCCGGCTTTACATCCCTTACTGTGGTGTGCCTTGGCCTTGGCGTGGGTGCAATGCGGATGAAAGTATCTAGCATTTCCTTTACCCCAAAGTTGTTGACCGCACTGCCAAAAAACACGGGTGCTGTTTTGCCTGCTAAATAATCTTCCACGTTCAGTTGGCCATACACACCATCCACCAGTTCTACATCTTCCCTTAGTGTATTGGCATCTTTCTCCCCTACTTTAGCATCCAGTACACTATCAGTCAAATCTTTTATCTCTACAACATCTTCATCATTCGCTTTGGTACCTGCAGTAAACAATACCAAACTCTTTTCATGCAGGTCATATACACCTTTAAAATCTTTACCGCTATTGATGGGTATCGTCATTGGGTGCAGCTGTATCTTTAGTTCTTTTTCTATCTCTTCCAGCAAATCAAAACGGTTTTTACCATCCCGGTCCATTTTGTTGATGAATACAATTACCGGTGTATTCCGCATGGCAATCACTTCCATCAGCCTTCTTGTTTGTGGCTCCACACCATTTACACTGTCAATTACTAGTATCACACTATCCACCGCAGTAAGTGTGCGGAAAGTATCTTCAGCAAAATCTTTGTGGCCGGGAGTATCCAGCAGGTTAATGAGGAAGCCCTGGTATTCAAACGTCATTACACTGGTGGCCACGCTAATGCCACGCTGGCGCTCTATCTCCATAAAGTCGCTTGTGGCGTGCTTTTTTATTTTGTTACTCTTAACAGCGCCGGCTGTTTGTATGGCGCCGCCAAAGAGGAGGAACTTTTCTGTAAGCGTTGTTTTACCAGCATCGGGGTGAGAGATGATGGCGAATGTTTTACGCTTGTTTATTTCGTTGATGTATTTCATTGTTTGCCGCAGATTACACAGATAAACACAGATTGTGTAAGCTGATTTTTTTGAGCGGCAAAGGTAAGGGTTGAGCAATAGCAAAAGCGCATCATACTGATAGTACACAAAATGATTGATATTGAAGCTATCTCTGTAGTATAAGTTGCGTAGATTTGAGGGTTGTTTACAATTGTAAAAGACATTCCCAAATGAAAATAACTCAATTTTTTATTATTTCAATTTTTATAAGTTCTACTGTGACAGGACAAAACAAAATTGAAAGTTTTCCCAAATTGACATCTTTTGTTATTAATGAGTTTTCAAATTCCGACAATATATTTCCGATAGCATTTGTCAATATCGATATTGATAAAAGAAGCTATAAAATACCAATTTCTTATTCTTTGCTACATCACACTACTGACAGTACATATTTTGTATTTAAAAATGACAATGCTGGCAATTATTGTTTTGAAATACTTGACAATGGACTTTGTAAACCTAAATTCAAAAAGGAAACACTAAAACTTCCGTCAAATTATTTACAATTTTTAGAAAGGACTAGAAGGAATTACGACAGTGTAAAATCTAAAATTAATTTAAGTAACTATATAAACTTTTTGGCAGAACCTGAATGGTGGCAAAACGATGCAACACCAAAAGATGACGAAGGGAAGCCTTTAAAATTCATTTGTCAATTGGAATTAAGAGATATAACGACAGACGATTGTTCACTTTACATTTTTTTTGACAAAAAGAAAAAACTTGTTAGACAAATTTATCAAAGAGATTAGAACAACTGTGCTCAACATTGCGTTTGCTGCAATTTGGGCTTGACGTTGTAAGCAACATTTCTGCCATTTATCATTTTCCCACTTCTATCCCAATTTCCTTCCCTACATTT
>CAZBTD010000114.1:0-10670 GCA_964494815.1 uncultured Ferruginibacter sp.
ATGGTGATGGGTACAGTGATGTCATTATAGGTTCTTATTTTTTTGATAATGGAGAAACAGATGAAGGTGCTGCGTTTATTTATCGTGGCAGCGCAACCGGAATTGCTTCTTCATCTACATCCACCCTATTACAGAGCAACCAGGTAAGTGCACAATTTGGTATTTCTGTTGCTTGCGCCGGGGACGTAAATGGTGATGGATACAGCGATGTGGTGATAGGTGCCAATGGCTATGATAATGGACAAACCAATGAAGGCGCAGCTTTTATATTTCATGGCGCTTCATCTGGAATTAATACCGTTGCCGCTGCAATTGCAGAAAGTAATAAAGCAAGTTCATTCATGGGTGTATCCGTTGCTTCTGCAGGAGATATTAATGGCGATGGATTTAGTGATATTGTTGCAGGCGCTGCATCATACTTCAATGGTGTAGGTCAAACTGGTGAAGGCGCTGCCTTTGTTTATCATGGTGCTGCAACAGGTATTAATACAACAACGCCGGTTACGCTTGAAAGCAATCAGGCCAATGCAGGCATGGGGCAATCTGTATCATCGGCAGGAGATATTAATGGTGATGGATACAGCGATATTATTATCGGGGCTTTTAATTACGACAAAGGCCAAACGGATGAAGGAGTTGCATTTATTTACAGAGGCTCTGCTACAGGCATTACTATTGTTGCGGCAGATACGCTGGAAACTAATCAGGCAAATGCCAAAGGCGGCAGGGCAGTAGCTTGTGCCGGGGATATTAATGCTGATGGATACAGTGATGTATTAATGGGAGCCTTCTTATATGACAAAGGAGAAACGGATGAAGGTGTTGTATTTGTATATAGAGGTTCGGCAACAGGTATTATCAAAACAAGTGCAGATACGTTAGAATCTAACCAGGCAGATGCACAATTGGGAATTGCTGTGGCTTCAGCAGGTGATGTAAATGGCGATGGCCACAGTGATATTATTGCAGGTGCATGGAATTACGACAATGGACAAACAGATGAGGGCAGTGCGTTTATTTATATTGGCTCGGCAGGCAGCATCAGCAAAACAGCTGCTTATATTTTCACCAGCAACCAGCAAAGTGCACTCTTTGGTTATTCAGTTGCGTCTGCAGGTGATGTAAATGGTGATGGCTTTACTGATGTTATTATAGGTGCCCGGCAATATGACAATATACAATCGAATGAAGGTGCTGTATTTATTTATCATGGAGATGCAGCAGGATTAAATAATACACCTGCATTAATTATTGAAAGCAATTCATCAAATGCATACTTTGGTTGCGCTGTTGCAACAGCCGGAGATGTGAATGGTGATGGCTACAGCGATATAATTGTGGGTGCATATAATTACTCCAACGGGCAAACCGGCGAAGGGGCTGCATTTATTTATCATGGTTCTGCCAGTGGAATTATTACAACACCTGCCACCACACTGGAAGGCAATGCCGCTAGTGCCAATATGGGCATCTCCGTATCTTCTGCAGGCGATGTAAATGCAGATGGATTTAGTGATGTGATTGTTGGCGTCTTTGGCTATACCAACGGGCAAACACTTGAAGGTGGTGCATTCGTTTATCATGGCAGCACAACAGGGATAGGAACAGCCGCAGTAATACGGTTAGAAGTAAATCAGGCAAATGCAGAGATGGGGTGTGCAGTAGCATCTGCAGGAGATATTAATGGTGATGGCTTTGGTGACGTACTTGTTGCAGCAAAGAAATATGATAACGGGCAAACAAACGAAGGCGCTGTGTTTATTTATCATGGCTCGGCAACAGGTATTGGCAGTATTGCTGCAACAATTGAAAGCAATGTTGCTAACGGGCAAATAGGAAACAGTGTGGCCGCAGCCGGTGATGTAAATGGTGATGGATTTTCGGATGTGGTTGTTGGTGGCAATTTTTTTACAAACGGGCAAACTACCGGGGGAGTAAGCCTGGTTTATTATGGTACAGCATCAGGAGTAAATATAATTGCTGCAGATACATTAAGGCGTAACAGTCCAGCTTCACAATTTGGTTTTTCTGTAGCATCAGCCGGCGATGTAAATGGTGATGGTTATTCTGATGTGGTTGTTGGTGCCCCCAATTATCAACATGATGGTTACGAAGCCGGGGGCGTTTTTGTGTACCACGGTGCTGCCAATGGTATTGGGTTAGTTGCTGCCGATAGTTTTTTTGCAAATCAGCAGTCATCATACTTTGGCAATTCAATAGCATCAGCCGGGGATATTAACCGGGATGGGTACAGCGACCTTATTATCGGGGCTTATCTGTATTCTAATGGATTGGTTAATGGTGGTGCAGCAATGGTTCATTATGGTAATGACGGCAGCGGCAACAGAAATAATTTAACCTTGTATAACGACAACCTGGTAACACCACTACAGCAATCAAATACAGGAAGCCTCTTTTTTGGTGCAGGCCTGTATGCAAAATCTCCAATAGGAAGACAAAAAGGAAAATTAGTTTGGGAAAAAAAGAAAGAAGGTGTACCATTTTCCGGGTTGCCAATTACCAACAGTACAGCCAGCACCGGGCAAGCTACAGCATATACAGACTTGGGTGTAACTGGTACCGAATTAAAAGAAGAAACAAATAAATTATTCCCTGCCAAATCTACTTATATAAGAACAAGAATAAAATACAATCCCATCACCGCCATCACCGGGCAAATGTATGGTCCATGGCGCTACCCCGAATGTTTTGCAAAAGGTGTTCGGAATTTTAATTTATCATTAGTCTCTTATGTATGGACAGGCGTAGCTAACACAGCATGGGAAAACCCCAGCAACTGGAGCAGCTTTACTGTGCCGGGTATTACTTCCGATGTATTGATCCCGTCAGGCAGGCCACGATACCCTGTTATTAATATCAGTACATCCATTAAAAGTTTAGAGGTATCACTTGGGGCCAGTGTAATAGTAGCAACAGGGGTGAATCTCAATATTGTGAATCAATAAAAAAAGTTACACCAACAAAGGAAACTATTTTAGTATGAGAGAATTTATTTTTAAAGCATCGAAAGGGCAACTTAATTGCACCGAAAAAAATATTATCAAAGTAATAAGCCTCAGCAATTATTCTAAAATTTTTTTTGATAACAATACAACTTTAGTGATAGCAAAAGCACTTAAATCTGTAGAGTCAATGGTAACACCGGGGCAGTTCATCCGAATCAACCAGTCTGTACTTGTCAATATTAGTAACATTAAAACGATTGATCTGAAAAATAAATTGGTGGTTACAAACCAAAATGGGGAAATTCTAAAAATAAGCAAGCGGAGAGTGCCATTGTTACGGAGCTAAACACTTCAGAACTATAAATTTCTTTTTAGCATGATAACATGGCGTTGAGTGAGTATTGTCAATCTATCTGAATAATCTGTGGCTAATCCTCTAATTTTACGCCCCAAAAGGCGTCAATCCACCATGAACAAAAAGCTGCAACAGCTTGCAACCTCGATAGAAGGCGAATTATATTTTGATCACACCATGCGGCTGCTCTATGCAACCGATGCGTCTGCTTACCAGGAAATGCCTTTGGCAGTAGCTATTCCTAAATCTGTTGATGATATAAAGAAAATCATTGCATTTGCACACAGCAACAATACATCACTAATACCCCGTACTGCAGGCACTTCACTGGCAGGGCAGGTGGTGGGCAATGGTATCATTGCAGACGTAAGTAAAAACTTTACACAAATACTGGAGTTGAATGCAGCAGAAAAATGGGTGAGGGTGCAGCCCGGTGTGATAAGGGATGAACTCAATATGTTTTTAAAACCATATGGTTTGTTTTTTGGGCCAGAAACTTCCACTGCCAACAGGGCAATGATTGGCGGCATGGTGGGCAACAACAGTTGTGGAAGTAATTCGGTGGTATATGGCAGCACAAGAGAACATTTGCTGGAAGTAAAAGCAGTGCTGAGTGATGGCAGCGAAGCAACATTTGGCGCTACGACTATTGATGAATTTCATGTAAAGTGCGAAGGCAATAGTTTGGAGAATAATATTTATAAAACAGTACGGAGTGCATTAAGTGATTATAATAATCAAACCGAAATAAGAAAAGAGTTTCCCAAAGCAAGTGTTGAAAGAAGAAACACCGGCTATGCGCTGGATATGCTGCTGGAGACTGCACCTTTTACTGCAGGAAAAGAAGATTTTAATTTTTGTAAACTCATTGCTGGTTCAGAAGGTACACTGGCTTTTATTACAGAAATAAAACTGCATGTGAATGAAGCGCCGCCAAAAGAAACTGGTTTGCTTTGTATTCATTTCAACAGCATTGATGAATCGCTGAGGGCAAATATTATTGCCATGCAGTTTAAGCCCAGTGCCAGCGAACTGATTGATCATTATATTTTAGAATGTACCAGGAACAATATTGAGCAAAGCAAGAACCGTTTTTTTGTGCAGGGTGATCCCGGTGCCATACTCGTAATAGAATTTTGCCGCAATACAAGGGAAGAAATAACAGCGATGGCTGCACAAGTGGAAACAGCCATGCGGTCTGCCGGTTTGGGCTATCACTTTCCGTTATTGTTCGGTGATGACACAAAAAAGATTTGGGCGTTGCGTAAAGCAGGGCTTGGTTTATTGGGCAATTTACCCGGCGATGAAAAAGCGGTAGCGGTAATTGAAGATACGGCTGTTGATATACATGACCTGCCTGGCTATATTGCCGAGTTCAATGAAATATTGACAAAGAATAAAATGAGCGCTGTGCATTATGCACATGCCGGTAGTGGAGAAATACATCTTCGGCCGGTTATTAATTTAAAAACAGAAGAAGGCAACAGGCAATTCCGTTTAATTGCAGAAGAGATTGCAACACTTGTAAAAAAATATGATGGTAGCTTAAGCGGTGAGCATGGTGATGGGAGATTACGGGGGGAATTTATTAAACAGATGGTAGGGGAGAGGAATTATGAATTGATGAAGGCCATCAAGCGTACATGGGATCCCAACAATATTTTTAACCCCAACAAGATAGTTGATACACCACCAATGAATACCATGCTCCGTTACACTCCGGGGCAAACGACACCAACATTCAACACCATCTTCCGTTATCACAACCAGGATGTGCTGCAACATGCAGAGCAATGCAACGGTAGCGGCGATTGCCGTAAAACACATTTAAGCGGCGGCACCATGTGCCCAAGCTATATGGCAACAAAGAATGAAAAAGACACTACCAGGGCAAGGGCAAATATTCTCCGCAACTTTTTAACCAACTCAAAAGAAGTAAACCGGTTTAATCATAAAGAAATTTATGATGTAATGGATTTATGTTTGAGTTGTAAAGGATGCAAAAGCGAATGCCCGAGCAATGTGGATGTGGCAAAACTGAAAGCAGAATTTCTACAGCAATATTACGACTGTAATGGCGTGCCTTTCAGGAGTAAATTAATTGCCAATTTTACAAAAAGTGCAAAGCTGGGTGCAATGATGCCAGGCTTATACAATTTTGCAATGACCAATCCTTTTATAAGCAAAGCAATAAAGAGGATGAGTGGCTTTGCTGTTGACCGTAGCATGCCTGCTATGTATAAGACAACATTGGAGAAATGGTTTGAAAAGCATAAGTTGGAAGGTGTAACGCAAAAGGAAGGAAACTTAACCTTAAACCTTAAACCTAAAACCTTAAACCTTTTCTGCGATGAGTTTACTAATTACAACGATACAGAAATTGGTATTAAAACAATACAGTTATTAGAGAAGCTTGGTTATACAATTATCATCCCCAAACATATTGAAAGCGGCAGGGCATGGCTAAGCAAAGGGTTACTTAGGGATGCAAAGAAAATTGCGAACACCAATATCGAATTACTGAAAGATGTTGTGACTGCAGAAGTTCCATTGATTGGTATTGAACCATCCGCTATTCTTACTTTCCGTGACGAATACATTGACCTTGCAACAGATGAAAATTTTGAAGCAGCCAAAGCGCTAAGCAAAAATGTTTTTTTAATCGATGAATTTATTGCAGCCGAAATTGAAAAAGGCAACATCAGCAAAGAACAATTCACAAAAGAAAAAAGATTGATTAAACTGCATGGGCATTGCCAGCAAAAAGCGTTGTCATCAGTTGCTCCTTCTGTAAAGTTGTTATCATTGCCGGAGAACTATACAGTAGAAACTATTCCTTCCGGTTGTTGTGGCATGGCTGGTTCATTTGGTTATGAAAAAGAACATTATGAACTAAGCATGAAAGTAGGAGAGTTGGTATTGTTTCCAACCGTACGCAGGCAAGCTGCTGATGTTATCATTGCTGCACCCGGCACCAGTTGCCGTCACCAGATAAAAGATGGCGTTGGCAGAAAAGCATTGCACCCGGTGGAGATATTACATGAAGCGTTACTGTAACACAAAAATTGCAATGCAATCATTTAGGCTTGTATATATGAATTGACTGTGCCACCAGTTTCCAGTCTCCATTTATTTTTTCCAGTATCCTTATTTCATAAGAATAAGTTGAAACACCATTTGTGCCTGTTGATACTTCATTGTGGCTTACCCATGCATTATCACCACTAATATTCATTTTATAATTACTGTTTACAGAACTGCCGCCATTGCCCATACTACCAGGCGCAGGGTTTACAATAGCAGAAGGAGGAATATCATAAGTATTGCCATCGCCTGTTGAAACTAATATGCGGCTGTATGGTTTAATAGCCCAGCAACTGGCATGTGCCTGCACATCACCACTACGCCAGGTGGCAGATTCTTTTTCCAGCAGGCGTACAATGGCTATAGAGTCGTTTGTATTTTGAGCGTAACTTTTAAAACAAATGCAAATAATAAAAAGAAACAGGAATGCTGCTTTCATAATGAGTTTATTTAGAGAATTAAATGTAATTACTTTTCTTCTTCCTTTACTTTAAAAGTAAAATACTGCTGTGTAAAATAACTAAGCACCACCACGATGGCTGTCACAATTATTTGTGCCAGCACAGGATACAACCCAAAGTATTTCACCAGCAAGGTTAGCAACACATAGTTGATAGCAAGATTGCTTATAAATGAAAGAAAATAGCGAAATAATTGTATGCGGCCTCTTAAGTTAGATGCGGTAAACACTACATACTTGTTGAGCGTAAAACCTACAATAAAAACAATACAAGAAGACATAAACAACGCTACGCTGTGCGGTTCGAATGCAAGGTTGCTGATATGCACCACACCCATTTTTTCAAGCATGCGAAATATAATTGTGAACAGGATAAAACCTAGCACTACATTAAAACCTCCACAAGCTGCATAACGGAATGTTTGCTGTGGCATTATCCTTTTAAATGGAGGATAAAAAAAATCTATTACCGAAATAATACTGTTTCTCATTATGCTGGTGTGCAAATATAATCTCATTTTACTGTGCAAAAACTCTCTCAATTGAATGCTGCAAAGGCTGCCAAACATAGTGAAACAAAAAGCCCGTTCGCTGATAAGTGTAACGAATTGCAAGGCCACCCCAGTCGCCACTAAAGCCACGGCCATCACCAAATTCAAAGGAAGGCTGCCAGTCGAGAGATAAATTGATTGGCGCTTCTTTAAATTTATAATCAAGGCCAAGAACACCATCAACACCAATTGATGAACCACCACCATATTTACTGCTGTAGAAACCTACGTGTGCACCCGGGCCCACATACCATCTAAGGCCAGGAGCACCATTTATGTCGCCATGTATTTCATACAAACCTGTAATACGGAAACCACGGTTCCAAAAATAACCCAGGCCTTCAAGGGCGTGATTGTCTTTTATAAAATGTTTTAATGAAACAGCGCCGGGATAAAACTTAACACCCAATGCGGTAGTATAGTTTTGTGAGGAATAGCTGCTGCTTCTTTTTTGGGCACTTGCTGTTATTGTAGCAAGTAGCGAAATCATTACGGTTACATAAATTGCCTTTCTCATACTTATTATTTTTTTACTGTTATAAAAATACCATGCCAAGTTTTACACAAGACTTGTATAAGTTAATATTGGTTGCCCGGGTGATAGGTAAATTATTATACAGGGGTATAATTAATTAATGTGCAGCACTTTTTTTTATGATATACCGGAGGCTAAGACCAAATTGCTGCCAGCCTTCATTTGGATCAATGTCATCGTCAGAAAAATAAATATAGTAAGGCCGCCAGTCGGTGCTAATACTAAAGGGAGCATTGGCAAACTTATATTCGAAACCTATAACAGCTCTTGGAAAAATGATATTATATACACCAGCACCTGCATAGCAGTTAAAATTCTTTTTGGCATCAAGTGGAAAATGATATTGATACAGCAGGCTGGCATGATAACCGCCTTTATTAAAATAAACAGATGCTTCACCGGCACTTCTTGCAGAAAAAAATAGTTTTAATACAGGCCCCAGGCTGTTGTACCGGCTTTTACCTGCATCATATATTACCCCAAGAGAAGTACGGTAGGGTTGTGCTACAGCTGCACTACAAAAAAACATGATGCTTGATATAGCTAAAAGTAATTTCCTTTTCATTGCTATGCCATTACTACTGCACCACTATACATTTCCTCTTTCAATTCTTTTACCCTCACATCTTCTATGTATTCATCATAGGTCATCAGGCGATCGATAGTACCTTTAGGAGTAAGTTCAATAATACGATCAACGGTTGTTTGCATAAACTGGTGATCATGTGTTGCAATTAACACAATACCCGGAAATGTAATACACCCATCGTTAAAAGCAGTGATGCTTTCAAGATCAAGATGGTTGGTGGGTTCATCCAGCATCACCAGGTTGGGGTTTTGTAGCATCATCTTGCTTATCATGCAGCGTACTTTTTCGCCACCACTCAATACATTGGTTTGTTTTTTTATTTCATCGCCGCTAAACAACATTTTACCAAGAAACCCACGAAGAAAATCTTCATCAACAGTTTCTTTTGTTGTAGGTGGTACAAACTGGCGAAGCCAGTCCATCAGGTTATCACTCTTCTCAAAAAATTCTGTGTTGTCATTCGGCAAGTAGGCAGAGGTAATAGTGGTGCCCCATTCATATTTTCCTGCATCAGCTTTTGCTCTGCCATTTATGATTTCAAAAAACATGGTAATGGCCAATGGGTTGCGGCTAATAATACCAATCTTTTGTCCCTTCACAATGTCAAACGTTATATCACTGAATAATACATTGCCATCAATGGTTTTTCTCAGCTTCTCCACGTTCAAAATCTGGTTGCCTGCTTCTCTTTCTGGTTTAAAAATAATGCCAGGGTATTTCCTGTTGCTGGGCACAATTTCTTCAAACACAAGTTTGTCCAATGCTTTCTTTCTTGATGTTGCCTGCTTGCTCTTGGATGCATTAGCGCTAAAGCGTGCAATAAACTCCAGCAGGTCTTTCTTCTTCTCTTCCATCTTCTTGTTCTTATCCGTTGCCTGCCTTGCTGCTAACTGTGAACTTTCATACCAGAAAGAATAGTTACCTGTATAAATTTTTATTTTTTGTTTGTCCACATCTGCTACATGCGTACACACCGCATCTAAAAAGTGACGGTCGTGGCTTACTACCAACACAATGTTTTCATAGTCTGCCAAAAAGTTTTCCAGCCAGCTGATGGTTTCCACATCCAGGTTGTTGGTAGGTTCATCCAGCAATAAAATATCAGGATTGCCAAACAATGCCTGCGCCAGCAATACCCTCACTTTTATATTGGCAGGAATATCTTTCATCAGTTGCTGGTGCATATCATCCTTTACACCCAGTTCGCTCAGCATTTGTGCAGCATCGCTTTCGGCAGTGTAGCCGCCCATTTCGCCAAACTCATGCTCCAGTTCACCAGCTTTAATGCCATCGGCTTCGCTAAAATCTTCTTTCAGGTAAATGGCATCTTTTTCAATCATCAGGTCCCACATTTTTTTGTGGCCCATCATTACTGTGTGCAGTACGCTTGTTTCATCAAATTCAAAGTGGTTTTGCTTCAGCACCGCCATCCGCTCGCCGGGGCTGATGGAAACGGTGCCTTTGTTGGGCTCAATTTCGCCACTTAATATTTTTAAAAAGGTGGATTTACCTGCACCATTAGCGCCAATAACGCCATAGCAGTTACCTTTTGTAAAATTGATATTTACTTCATCGAAGAGCACCCTTTTGCCATAGGCCAGGGTTACATTATTTACACTTATCATAGCTTTATTAAAACGGGCGCAAAGATACGGTGCGGAAGGGAATTTTTGGGATGATTTTTATACTGCAAGCTGTAAAGCTATACTGCACTGCTGTGGTACAATTTACACTGAGTACCGAACTCCACTCTTATTCAGTATGCCTTTATGCAACTATTTTCTGCAGTTATAGGCATACAAATATCACCAACAATCTACTATTATCAGTTGTCAACGATACCAAATCAATCATTAACAACACAAAAAAGGCTGTTAACAACACAAAATTGATTGTCAAGGATACAAAATTGATTGTCAAGAATACAAAATTGATTGTCAAGGATACAAAATTGGCTGTCAACAACACAAAATTGATTGTCAAGAATACAAAATTGGTTGTCAAGAATACAAAACTGGTTGTCAAGAATGCAAAACTGGTTGTCAAGAATACAATATTGGTTGAGTACCGGCTTAGCGAAAATAAAAAAGCTTAAATAATTATACTCCCACTCTTTAGACCTAAGAGTTG
>CAZBTD010000115.1:0-10626 GCA_964494815.1 uncultured Ferruginibacter sp.
CGAAATACAATGCAGAATAGAAATGTGATGTAAAAGAGTGCGACGCCTGTGAAGATGATTAAAGGTCAAATGTTTGGTTCATAAAAATATCACTTATAAAAATAAAATCATGGCCTCAGAAATTAAACAAAAACAAACCGCTTTAGGCGATGTAGCGGCAAGACAGCTTGCGATTGCTACCCGTACGGTTCCTCAATTACAAAAGATCACTCCACGCTGGCTTACGCATTTGATGAGCTGGATACCTGTAGAAAGTGGTGTGTACCGCCTGAATAAAGTAAAAGATGCAGACAATGTGGAAGTAGATTGCAGCGCAAGAGATGAAAGAGCGCTGCCTCAAACTTTTGTTGACTATGAAGAAAAGGGAAAGGAGTATAACCTGAGCGCCGTAAATACAGTAGTGGACATTCACACCCGTGTGAGTGATCTGTACAGTAAACCATACAACCAGATAAGTGAACAGTTGCGTTTAACAATTGAAATCATCAAAGAAAGGCAAGAAAGTGAACTAATAAATAATAAAGATTATGGTTTGCTAAACAGCATTGTGGCATCACAAAAAATTAAAACAAGAGGCGGTGCACCAACTCCCGATGATTTGGATGAACTCATTACAAAAGTTTGGAAAGAACCGGGTTTCTTTTTATTACATCCGTTGGCAATCGCAGCTTTTGGAAGAGAATGTACAAGAAGAGGTGTACCACCTCCTACTGTCTCTTTATTCGGCTCACAGTTTATTACATGGCGTGGTATTCCATTAATACCTTCTGATAAGGTGCCTATTGTAAATAATAAAACCAAAATTATTTTGTTACGCACTGGCGAAAGCAGGCAGGGTGTGGTTGGTTTATATCAACCAGGTTTACCCGGAGAACAATCTCCAGGTTTATCAGTACGCTTTATGGGTATTAATGAAAAAGCAATTGCATCTTACTTGGTTTCATTGTATTGTTCACTAGCTGTATTGGTTGATGACGCTATTGCTGTATTAGAAGATGTAGAAATAAACAATTACCATGAGTACAAGTACAAATAATGGGTTGCCTGATGTTGAGTTAATATCAAAAGTTGCTAACGAGCTTTTTAAATCGCCACCTGGCAATGCTGGTATCCTACCTGGCGTGCCGCAGCCTTTACCTTCACAGGGTTTTAATCCTGCTTATCAAAGTTATTTGATGAATGCGCCGGTAACACAAAGCAGTTTTCCCAATTCGCATGTGGCTGCTCCCGTTGCAGTACCATCTGTTAGCGGCGCAGGCATTTCACCAACATCATCAATACAAAATGTCAATCATCTTGATTTGAAACCTGTTGATACTAACAGTGATGCCGAGCCGTTTGGAGGAATTAATTTGGTTCCGTCCTCAGTTGGTGCTGTAAATCCACATGATAATTTTGGCAGCAGTAATTATTTTGAAACAAAAAGTTCAGAACCCAAAATTAACAGCAACGATTACATAGGCACTGGCAAAGTGCCGCAGTCCGTTGCTGGCAGTGGTAAAAGTCCGGATGCACCACACCAGTACACCGATTTTAATATCAATGATCCACAAACAAGTTTACCAGACCCACACTTTGCTGATGGGAAAATCCCAAAGTCTGTAGCGGGCAGTGGAAGACAGCCATCACTACAGAAACAACCAAACGGCCTTGGTACAGCACATGCAAAAACTGAAGAACTGCCTTATTCAAACGATAATACGTTTGAAACAGGATTACAGGAAGCTTTAGCAATCATCAATTCATTTGTTAGTACACCGCAGTTGCCAACAGAAATTGCAAACGGTTCATCGTTTTATTTTCTGCCGAAAGTAAATTCATTTAGCCCCGATACTTTCATTGCACAAAAAGCACAATCAGGTGTTGCAGCTCCTTTTGATGTGAATTTGGTAAGAAGAGATTTCCCTATTTTAAATGAAAGAGTAAATGGCAGGCAATTGATCTGGTTTGACAATGCAGCCACCACACAAAAACCTGTTCAGGTAATAGACAGAATAAGTTATTTCTACCAGCATGAGAACAGCAATATTCACCGTGCTGCCCATGAATTGGCTGCACGGGCAACAGATGCGTATGAAAAAGCAAGAGAAACGGTAAGAAAGTTTATCAATGCAGGCTCTGTTAATGAAATTGTTTTTGTAAGAGGAACAACCGAAGCTATAAATTTAGTAGCCAAAAGCTGGGGCGAACAAAATTTGAATGCCGGTGATGAAATTGTTTTGAGTCATTTAGAGCATCATGCTAATATCGTTCCCTGGCAACAGTTAGCAGCGAAAAAGAATCTGAAAATAAAAGTGATGCCGGTGGATGATGACGGACAAATTCTTTTGGATGAATATGCAAAATTATTGGGGCCAAAAACAAAACTGGTTTCTTTTACCCATGTGTCCAATGCGCTGGGTACTGTTACACCTGCCAAACAAATCATTGATATGGCTCACAGCACTGGTGCTAAAGTGCTGCTGGATGGAGCACAATCTGTTTCTCATATGAGGGTTGATTTGCAGCAATTAAATCCAGACTGGTTTGTTTTTTCAGGACATAAAATTTTCGGGCCAACCGGCATTGGTGTGGTATATGGAAAAGAAGATTTATTAAATGCAACACAGCCCTGGCAGGGCGGCGGCAATATGATAAAGGATGTAACATTTGAACACACTACATTTCATGATGCACCCGGAAGATTTGAAGCCGGTACTGGCAATATTGCAGATGCTGTTGGTCTTGGTGCTGCACTGGATTATGTAAGTAAACTCGGTATTGATAATATCGGGCATTACGAACATTTTTTACTAGAGTATGCAACAAGATTATTGAAACAAGTTCCGGGTTTGCGGTTGATTGGCACTGCAACTGATAAAGCAAGTGTATTATCATTTGTATTAGATGGATATAAAACAGAAGATGTTGGCGCTGCATTGAATGAAGAAGGTATTGCAGTACGTTCCGGTCATCATTGTGCACAACCTATACTAAGGAGATTTGGTGTGGAGCAAACAGTTCGACCATCACTTGCTTTTTATAATACTTGTGCTGAGGTTGACAAACTTTATACAACATTGCTAAGGTTAAAAGGAAAATAGAATTTTATCTTTTAGAAAATAAAACAGCCCCTGATTCGAAGCTGTTTTTTCTAAACTAATACATAGATAACATTGCTTATAACACTATCAATAAAAAGAAATACTCTATGAAACAGGTTCTATCCTTTATACTACTGTTAATTAGTTCTTTTTGTATAGCACAACCATCCATTTGGTCGGCGCAGCTTATGAGAAATGATGGGAATAAAATCAGCTTTACATTTTCATGGAAAACAGAAAAAGGAAAACCTGTTTGGTACATTAAAAATGCGGCAGAAAAAATACGGGTTGATAATATTGTAACTACAGGCGACTCTTTGGTTATCCAGATGCCGCTATTTGAATCGCAATTCAGGATAAAGAAGAAAGGTAACAGCATTGAAGGCAAATGGATAAAAGGAAGTGCTTTTAAAACAACTGTACTGCCATTTACAGCTATGAGTGGAGGCAAAAGATTTACTGTCAATAAAAAGCCTTTATATAATATTTCCGGGAGATGGGCCGTAAATTTTGCAAGTAATAAAAAAGATGAATTATCTGTTGGTGAGTTTTTTCAAACTGGCAATAAATTAACTGGTACTTTTTTAAATGCCAGTGGAGATTACCGATATCTTGAAGGTGTGGTAGATGGCGATTCATTATTTCTTTCTGCTTTTGATGGCAGCCATTCGTTTTTATTTACTGCAAAAGTCATTGACAGTAAAACGATCAGTGGGGGGGTGTTTTATTCCGGCGCTACCTATAAAGAAGAATGGAGTGCAGCAAAAGATGCGGCTGCAAAAGTTCCCTTGGAATCTGTTGCCATGTATGTACAGCCAGGGGAAGAAAGCCTGCATTTTACTTTTAAAGATTTGGAAAGCAAGCCTGTTTCTATTACCGATGAAAAATTTAAAAATAAAGTAGTGGTAATTCAACTGCTTGGGAGCTGGTGCCCCAACTGCATGGATGAAACAGCTTTTTTAAGTGAATATTACAATAATAATAAACATCGTGGCATCGAAGTAATTGCACTGGCATACGAATACAGCACTGATTGGGAAAGAAGTATTAAGAGTTTGAAAAAAATTCAACAGCGGTATAATGTGCAGTACACAATATTAAACACTGAAGTAGCAGTAACAGATTCGTTACGGACTGAAAAAACTTTACCTGAAGTAACGCCGATCAAATTTTTCCCTTCGTCCATTATTCTTGACAAAAAAGGTAAAATAAGAAAGCTGGATACTGGTTTTAACGGGCCAGCTACTGGTGAACATTATCAAATTTATAAAAAAGAGTTTGAAGAAACGATTAATAAACTTTTGAACGAGTAAAAGTATCTACGCAAAATTAAGAAAGGCTGTTCCTTTCAGAACAGCCTTTCAAATATTGATAGTAATTAACAATTAAACCCTGAAGTGAGCAAAAGCTTTGTTAGCTTCAGCCATACGGTGTGTATCTTCTTTCTTTTTGAAAGCGGCACCTTCACCTTTACTTGCAGCCACTATTTCGTTAGCCAGTTTTTCTGCCATGCTCTTACCATTTCTTTCACGGCTATAACGAACCATCCATTTAATGCTTAAAGAAATCTTCCTGTCGGCACGAACCTCTGAGGGAATTTGAAAAGTAGCACCACCAATACGACGGCTTCTTACTTCCACACCAGGTGTAATATTAGCTAAAGCTTTTTTCCAGATTTCATAACCGTTTTCGTTGGTTATTTTACCTACTCTGTCAAGAGCATCATAAAAAATGATATAAGCACCACTTTTTTTACCAGCCCACATTAAGTTGTTTACGAAACGTGTTACCAGTTTGTCATTGAACTTCGGATCTGGCGCTAAGGGAATCTTCTTCGGTTGTGATTTACGCATTGTTTAATTTTGATTTTAGGCTGAATTTCTTCAAGTGTTAAAACTTTACTCAACCGTTTTTATAAATATTATTTTTTAGCTTTTTCTTTCTTGGTACCGTATTTACTGCGGCTCTTCTTACGGTCTTTTACACCAGCAGTATCAAGGCTGCCACGTACGATATGATAACGTACACCTGGCAAATCTTTTACCCTTCCACCACGGATAAGAACGATTGAGTGCTCCTGCAGGTTATGACCTTCACCTGGAATGTAAGCGATCACCTCAATTTTATTGGTCAAACGCACTTTTGCTACTTTACGCAAAGCTGAGTTTGGTTTTTTAGGAGTGGTTGTGTACACCCTTGTGCATACACCACGACGCTGTGGACAAGCATCCAAAGCCCTTGATTTACTTTTAGCTGTGATGATTTCACGGCCTTTTCTTACTAACTGTTGTATTGTAGGCATTACTGACCTTTTTTAAATTTGGACGGCGAAGGTATGTATTCTCATTTAAAAATGAAACATTCAAAAGGATTTTTTTCTGATTTTATTGATAAACACAGTATAAAAACGGCCTCCCCTCACGGGAAAGCCGTATAACCTGTCAAACCAGCATCTACTGCCAGTATTTTTACCTGAAAAACAGCTTTTGCGTTAGCTCAAGGTTGTCAGTAAGGTCAATAATTTTTAAAAAATATACCCCTGTTGCAATCCCCGGCGGTCTGGAAACAGAGAGTCTTTTACCTGATGCAGCATCATATTCAACTTCTTTTAATAGTTGACTGGTAAGTGTTACCAACTTAATATTATACCTGTGGGTATTTTTAAATTGTATATTAACTATATCAGTAACCGGGTTGGGGTAAATAAGTGCAATAGATGTTTCTTTTGACCGATCCAGTATCAATATGTTGCTATAAACAGCAGTATTATTATAGCGAACCATTTTTAATCGGTAATAATTTAATATCAGATCTGTATGTACATCAGTGAATGAGTAGGCAGTTCCTGCTGGTGGGTCAACACCTGCATCAACTTCACCAATCTTTCTGAAAACAGAACCGGATTTTCTTTCCAATTCAAAGCGTTTAATATCTGTGCCAGCTTCCACCCGCCAGCCAAGCACCACATTGTTTTCAACAAAATGCCCTTCAAATTCTTTTAATATTACCGGCAAATAACTAAAGCAACTGCCATCCAACCTGTAATAATAAGTACGTTTGATACAGCCATTATTCACATTAAGGTGGCATACATACAATCCGGTATCTGCTGGCACCACATAAGGCAGGTAAATGCTGTGCGTACTGTCAAGAAACACACTATCAGTTCCATCAACTGTATGTTTTTTATACCATGCATAGGTAGCTGTATATATGTCCTCAACACTTAGGGTAGTGGGTATCTGGAAGCAATTGTAAGTATTGGTAATACCATTGTTTGCCAATGGCAACACACTGGCATCCTCAAGGCTTGCATTACCACAAGCATCAATAGTCCTTAGCCTTACCAGGGAATAGATTGAGCCATTATTAATACTGAAAAAAGGATTGTTTTGTGGTGTAGTTACAATAGAAGGAGTTGCAGGTGAGCTGCCAATAATTTCATAAGTAAATGGCCCCACTCCATTTGATACCACTGCCCCAATACTGAATCCATTATTATCACACTGGTAAGCCGATGATCTGTCGAGTGAAGGATACTGGTACACAGGTATAGTGACTGTATCATACAAGTATTTATTGCAGCGGTCATTAACCCTGTATCTTAAAATATAAGTTCCAGGGCCAAGGTTATTAAATGTATATACGGACCCGGAAACCACACTGGGTGATATTTGTGATGAAAGCGTCGTGTTGTCTTTCTTAATAATACGAACAGTAAGCGATGCCGTATTGGATGTGGCTGTTGCTTCAATACTACCGGAACCATTTACCCAGGTTGAACTTGGGCATTTCGGAATCGACCTTGCAGAATGCGTAAAAATGCTTGGAGTTACATTTGTTTTTACCGAATCGGTATTACCGCAAGCATCAGAAACTATAATTGTATAAACCCCACTATCCGGTAAGCCTGGTATATTGTCAATAGTAATTGTTGGCATATCGTATGAAGCAGACACCAGGTTACCTGCATTAGGAACACTTACAATTACATGATATGGCCCTACCCCATTTGCAATGCTGATATTTAAAACCGCAAAACCATAATTGCATGATTTACGATTAGAAATTGTTAAACCAATAGGCACTGGTTGCGCCGAAAAACATCTTGTGATAACCGTATCATAACAGCCATCATCCATTTTAATACAATAGTTGCCATATAAAAGATTATTGAATGTGCCACTTGAATTACAGGAGATTAAGGTATCGATGCTATTATACAGGCAATATTGAGGATGATTTAGGTTTTGCGTACTGCTAATACTGGCTGAAAAAGTACTGCATGCCCGGTTGTTGATATTAACAGTGGCACCTAATGATGGAAGTGGTGGATACGCAGCAATAGCATAAGTAAAAGAAGTATCGGGGCAGGTGCTATGTGCAATAATATAATAAGAGCCGTAAGCCAGGCTGTCGAAAATACCGGTGCTGTTGCAGGCAACCAATATGCTGTCTGATGATTTATACAAACAATATTGTGGCCCAAGAATACTTGAATTAAAAACCGTAGCAGTAAATGTTGAACAAGCCCGGTTAGTAATTTCAGAAGTATGATTATCGATAATTTCAGGGCCATTTACTGAAACACATCTTGTAATAGTAGTGTCATAGCAGGAATCATAAACACTAATACAATAATTGCCATAAACAAGACTATCAAAGACGCCGCTGTTATTGCAAGTAATAGTATTGCCGGCAGTATCAATCAAACAAAACAAAGGATTAGTAAGGCTGTCGCCGGTAACTGTGACTCCAAAAGCTGTGCAGGTATAATATGTTGGAGAAATGCTATTCGGAATAATCGGCATTGGCTTTCTTGCACTAAAACAACGCATCATAGTAGTATCCCTGCAAGTATCGCTTATAGAAATACAGTAATTACCATACAAAAGATTGTTAAACACCCCGGTTGTGTTACACTCTACAATATTGTTTGCAGAATCATACAAACAATACTCCGGGTTGGTAAGCCCGGTTTGTCCAGTAATGGAAGCGGTAAAATCTGTGCAAATTTTGTTGCTTATTTTAACAGTATTACTTACTCTTGCAGGTGGTGCTGCTGCTGTAAAACATCTTGTAATAGTAGTATCGCCGCATACATCTTCCACGCTGATACAATAACTACCATACGGGAGATTGGCAAATGACCCAGTGTTATTACAAGCAATTAATACATCGTTGCTATCTTTTAAACAAAAGAGTGGTTGAGTTAAATTCCTAACCGATGTAACATTTGCAGAAAAAGTTTTGCAACTAAACGCATAAGTATTTACAGTATTCCCGACTGAAGGAGTAAAATTTACAACCACGGGAAATTTCTTAATCTTTCCGCAAGCATCTTTTACAATAGCCTCAAAAGTATTTTGGCTGCCGAGATAGAAAGAAAAGTTTGGCGTAGCAGACCAGATGGTGTCTCCAGGTCCTCTAACTACAGCATACAGCAACCCCGGTATACTTGCCACGGTGCTGCTATTCCCACGGCTGTCACTCACACTAATATACCCAGCTGCACTGTCGCAGGAAATTTTATTAAACCGTACCGAATCTATCTTCCAGGTATAGTTTTGAATAGTTACTAACCTTGTTTGTATGCCTCCGCAAGAATCTGTAAGCCTGATGCTATACACACCGGCACTTAGGTTATTAAATGTTCCGGTTGTGTTTACAGTGCCCACCCCCATAGGTGATGGTGCAACAATAGAATAAGAGAACGGAGCCCTTCCAAAATTTTGTGTGGCAAGGCTGATACTTCCATTGCTGCCATTGTCACAACTTACATCCACTGAATTAAGTGTAAACCTGGGATCGGTATAAGTGCCTGGCACTATAATATTATTGATAATAACTGTACAATTGGAATTGATGTCATTTACAGTTACTGAATAAGTTCCGGCAGAAAGACCAGTAATGGAATCGGCACTGGTGAAATTAGTGTTAACAGCACCTGTTACCTTATACATATAATTACCAGTGCCACCAGCAGCATTTATTTTTATTGAACCGGTAGCTGCACATCTTGATTCTTGCGGAGTACACACTGCAGAAAGATTAGCACAGATTTGCGCCCGGGTTTTTACCGGGGAAAGAAAATTAAAGAACAGTATAGTTACAATAAGAAGGTAAAGTTTTCTCATACTCTACATTTTAGTTTTACAAATGACAAATAGTACCACTTGTGCTTACAGGCACAAAACAGTATTTTCGGCCTTGCGAAACATTATTGTTTCACATAAAAATTTAAAGCTTGAAAAACTAAAATGAGGTATTGGACAGTTAATCCAGGTTTAAAACAAGAATGGGTACCTTTTTAGCTTTTCACAGAATACGGTTAATGGGCAGAAGGCAAAGTGTTACGGATAAGATACACCTAGCCTTATTACCCAAACGAAAAAGGGAGAACCTTATTGTATCTCCCTTAAAAAATTTAATCTGGCTTCAAATTCCTATACTTTCCACATCCAGTTATTATTATCTGGCACCAATCCATAACGGATGTCGTCCATCCTTTTTTTCACTTCTGGAGTAATAGTCCATTTCTCCACATCAAAAATCATTGCATAATCTTTATAGCAAAGCTCTTTTATCTGTGCAATGGTAGCAGCAGTGCCGGTACCAAATATTTCTTTTAATTCACCGGATTTATGAGCAGCAATTATCTCGTCAATAGTCAAAGGCCTCTCCTCCACTATCCATCCCATTTCTTTCAAAACTGTTATCACACTATCCCTTGTTACTCCGGCAAGTATAGTTCCTTCCTCAAGCCCCGGTGTTATCACTTTGTCGCCAATAATAAAAAAGGCATTCATCGTACCACATTCCTGTACATATTTATGTTCAAACGCATCCATCCACAACACCTGGTCGTAGCCTTTTTTATGTGCTTCCATAGAAGGATACAAAGCAGCGCCATAATTGCCCGCTGCTTTTGCAAAACCAATTCCACCAGGTACTGCCCTTACATATTTCTCCTCTACATAAATACGCATGGGCTTGGCGTAGTAAGGACCGGTTGGGCTAAGGATAATTAAAAATTTATAATGCTCACTCGGCCTTACTCCAATAGCATTATCACTGCTTATCATAAAGGGCCTTATGTACAAAGAATGATTTTCGTAACCGGGCACCCAGTCTTTATCAATATCAATTAATGTGCGAAGGCCTTCCATAAAAATCTCTTCGGGTACTTCGGGCATTTGCATTCTTACTGCCGAAAGATTAAACCTTTTAAAATTATCAAACGGCCTGAAAATTTGCACAGAGCCGTCTTGTAATTTGTAAGCCTTGATTCCTTCAAAAATTGCCTGCCCATAATGCAATACTGCCAGCGAAGGATCAAGCTGCAGTGGCTGGTAAGGCAATATTTCTGGCGTTTGCCACTTTCCGTTCTCATAATCTGCCACCAGCATATGGTCGGTAAAATATTTTCCAAATGGAACGTTTTGTAGTGTTATATTCTTAAGCTTGCTTTGCTTGGCGAGTGTGATTTTAAAATCTTTTGTGGCTTGCATTATCCTTATTTTTACGGCAAAGAAACAAAAAA
>CAZBTD010000116.1:0-10502 GCA_964494815.1 uncultured Ferruginibacter sp.
CTTACTTCATACAATTTGGAAGTAGCGTCGCCAATAAAAACAAATTGATAATAGCTGCCGCCTGTTAATGGTACCAGCACTGCCATTTCGTATTCACTTTCCATAGCCATTGATGCCTCTTTTACCACCACAAAGCCCTGCTTGCCCATTTCCTGTTTCACGCTGTCCACCTGTTTTGAAATAAATTCATCGTGGCAGGCAGCTCTTTTAATTATTGGGTCCTGGGCAGAAGCTGCAATCGCAGTCATAATAACAAAGCAAAGCAGGAAAATCTTTTTCATACAAACTAAAATTGAGGTGGTTACTGTGTTACAACGTTTTTTGCCGGGTTTTGGTTTTCTCTTAAAGAAGTTTCTCCTTGCAAATTCCCTGCAAATACAGCACCATAAAGTAAAACGCAGAAGCAGCCTGATTATTTTAAGCCGACGGGGTAAATATTTTGTGTAAAACAGCTTTAACCACAGTTTTAAAGTAAAAGGGTAACCTTAAAGTCAATATTATCGCTGATATTTATTTTGCCATTACTTTTGTAGGCTCATTCCGGGCTATACTAAGCATCCGGCATGAATCACTAAAAAAAATTGAAGTGCTAAAGCAAGTTAATAAAGCTACCGCAGCCGGTTTACTGGTAGCATTGGGAATTATCTACGGCGATATCGGAACCTCACCTCTCTACGTTTTAAACGCAATCATTAATGGAAAAGAGATAAATGAGATGCTAATTGTGGGTGGCCTGTCATGTATCATCTGGACGCTAACATTGCAAACCACCTTTAAATATGTAATACTTACCCTAAAGGCTGATAATCGTGGTGAAGGTGGCATCTTTTCATTATATACACTGGTACGCAGGCAAAAAAGATGGTTGGTAATTCCTGCCATGCTTGGCGGTGCTGCATTGCTGGCAGATGGTATGATTACTCCGCCAATCTCTGTTACTTCTGCCATTGAAGGGTTAAAGCAAATTGATTATTTTCAAAACACTACACAATTACAGGTAATGTACATAGTGCTTAGCATTATGGGCATCTTGTTTTTTTTGCAAAGAGTAGGCTCCGCTTCTATTGGCAAATTGTTTGGCCCTATTATGATTGTCTGGTTTAGTATGCTGGCTTTCTTTGGTATACTCCATCTTACAGATGATCTTGGTATATTCAAAGCATTTAATCCTTATTATGCTGTAAACCTATTAACCCAATATCCTAAAGGTTTTTGGATATTAGGTGCTGTATTCTTGTGTACTACGGGGGCCGAAGCTTTGTACAGCGATTTAGGGCATTGCGGAAGGGCCAATATTCGCTATTCATGGGTATTTGTAAAAGGCTGTCTTATTCTCAACTACCTCGGCCAGGGCGCTTGGCTGCTTTCGGTACACAAAGGACACACCATTACTGATGAAATGATAAAGGGAGGCTTCAATCCTTTTTATGGTGTAATGCCGGAAGAGTTCAGGCTGATAGGTTTGGTAATTGCCACACTTGCGGCCATTATTGCAAGCCAGGCGCTTATTAGTGGTTCTTTTACATTGATAAGCGAAGCTATTCGTCTTAATCTTTGGCCCAGGATGAAAATTAATTATCCGTCAGAAGCAAAGGGCCAATTGTTTATTCCAGGGATTAATACATTATTATTTGTGGGTTGCTGCACCATCGTTTTGTATTTTAAAACCTCCAGTGCAATGGAAGCCGCTTATGGCCTCGCCATCACATTATGTATGTTGTCAACATCTATACTGTTTGCAAACTATTTGGTGTCAAAGAGAGTGATGCCGGTTTTAATTTATGTATACCTCATTGTTTATATCGGCCTCGAAGGATGTTTTCTTGTAGCTAATCTTGATAAGTTTCCGCATGGAGGTTTTATTGCATTAATGGTGGGTGGCGCTTTGTTTGGTGTGATGTATGTGTGGTACCGCAGCCGTAAAATTAAAAACAGGTATGTGGAGTTTGTACGGCTGGAGGAATATATACCTAAGCTGGAAGAACTGAGCAATGATATAACAGTACCTAAATATGCTACACACCTGGTGTATATGACAAGTGCCAACAATCCTAAGGAGATTGAGCATAAAATTATTTACAGCATACTAAGCGGCAAGCCAAAGCGTGCAGATATATACTGGTTTGTGCATGTAGATACGCTTGACGATCCATACACTTGCGAATACACAGTAGAGCATATTATTCCTAATGACATTATACGTGTGGAATTCAGGCTTGGGTTCCGTATGGCACCAAGGATAAATTTAATGTTTAAAAAAGTGGTGGAAGATTTGGTGGCCAACAGGGAAGTAAACGTTACCAGCCGCTACGAAAGCCAGCAACGTAATAATGTAGTGGGTGATTTTCAGTTTGTGGTAATGGAGAAATTTTTATCACAGGATAATGAACTTCCCTTTGTGGAGAAACTTATAATGCAATTGTATTTTTGGGTAAAAGAATTATCACTAAGTGAGGAAAAAGGTTTTGGGCTTGAACAGAGTAAAGTTCACGTGGAGAAATTCCCTCTTATAGTTGCGCCGGTAAGTAATTTAAAATTAAAAAGAGTATACCTGGAAGAAGACGAAGAGTAAATTTTATTGATTAAGAAGTGAAAGCAATAACATGTGCAAGGCTGCGGCAAATGATGTCAGCAAAAGAAGACTTTCAGTTGATAGATGTGAGAGAGCCGTATGAGCATGAGGAATTTAATATTGGCGGCGATTTAATTCCATTGGGAGAAATTGCATTGCATATAAATAGAATAGAGAAAGAAAAACCTGTCATTATTTATTGCCGCAAAGGCATCCGCAGCCAGTTTGCTATTCAAAAACTGCAGGATAAGTTTCCTTTTACAAATTTGCATAATCTTATTGGCGGCACAGAGGCATGGAAGAAGTTAGTTGAATGATATTATTTGTAATTTTCAACTGTAAACTGAAAACACCAAACAGATTTGTCTTCCACTGTTATCTATATCATCATTGGTTATCTCGTTTTGCTGGCACTTGCATATTTTTTGCAAGAGCGTTTTATTTTCAAGCCAGAAAAACTAAAACACGACTTTCAGTATAAATACGACGTTCCATTTAAAGAACTTTTTTTGATGTGGAAGAAGGTGTAAGAATTAATGGCCTGCATTTTTATTGCACCAATTCGCACGGATTAATACTATACTTTCATGGCAACAGCCGCAGTATAAAAGGCTGGGCCAAGTATGCAAAAGATTTTTACCGCTATAATTATGATGTGGTGCTGGTGGACTATCGTGGCTTTGGCAAAAGCACCGGCAAGCGAAGTGAAAAAGATATGCTGAACGATATGCAGTTTGTGTATGATACATTGGCAACCATGTATCATGAAAATCATATCCTTGTTTATGGAAGAAGCCTGGGCAGTGGTTTTGCTGCAAAAATTGCCAGCGATAATAAGCCACGTTATTTAATCCTGGATGCGCCATATTTTAATTTCAGAAAAACAGTACAGCGGTTTTTGCCAATACTACCGGTAAAGTTTGTTTTACGGTTTCACTTGCGTACCGATAAATGGATAACAAGAGTAAATTGCCATACCTATATTATTCACGGCACAAAAGACTGGCTGATACCCATAAGCCAGAGTGAGCAATTGCAGGCGCTTAACCCTAGAAAAATTACTTTGATAAGAATACATGGCGGCGGGCATAATAACTTGCCAACTTTTCCGGAGTATCATAATTTTTTGAGAGATATATTGGCTATTTGATATTGAAGACTTAAGAAGTAATATTTATGCAAAGAAGAAAGAAGATAATTTTTAGATGGGTTAAAATAGTTGTGCTTTTATATTCAATTATTGGCATTTTATTATTTTACCTGCAGGAAAAATTTTTATTTCACCCGGTTGCAATAAACAGAACAGTGCCCTGGAAATTTGATATCCCTTTTGAAGAAATGGATTTGGTGATGAATGAAACGGACACCATTAACCTGGTAAAATTTTTTCCAAAAGATACTGTGAGAAAAGGCGTGGTATTGTATTATCATGGCAATAAGGAAAATATAGGCCGCTATGCAAAGTTTGCTGATAATTTTACAACGCATGGTTATGAGGTATGGATGGAGGATTATCCCGGATTTGGTAAAAGTGTGGGTGAAAGAAACGAGAAATTATTGTATGAACAGGCGGTACAGGTGTATAAACTGGCAATATCAAAATATCATGCAGACAGTATCATTATATATGGCAAATCATTTGGTACTGGTATTGCGGCATATACAGCCGCAGCAGGCAATGCAAAAATGTTGATTTTAGAAACTCCGTATTACAGTATTCCAGCTTTGTTTAGTTGCTATGCACCTGTTTATCCCAACGAGAGAATGGCAAAATATAAAATCCCAACAAATGAGTATTTGCCTGAAATAAAATATCCTATCACTATTTTTCATGGCACAGATGATGGGGTGATACCTTACCGCTGTGCAAAAAAACTAGAAAATGTATTACTGGAAAAAGATGAATTTATAACTATAGATGGGGGTACACATCATAATTTGAATAATTATCCTGTGTTTCATCAAAAGCTGGACAGTTTGCTACAACTCCGATAAAGTAACTGATCGGGTAGATACTTTTAGTTGATACCTGCCGCCAACTTTTAATGCGTAGTTTTCTTTTGCATGGCCCACGGGAAAATTAAAACAAACAGGATAGTTATAATCTTTAACCACATCATATATTGCCTGGTAAACTGTTTTTCCAAATGGACGCTCTGTATCTTTTGTATCTGTAAAACTGCCAACAACAAGACCAGCCAATTTATCAAGTTTACCACAGCGTTTCAGTTGCTGCATCATACGATCTGTACTGTAAATGTATTCACCAATATCTTCAATAAAGAGGATTTTATTTTTTGTGTTGATGTCAGATGCTGTTCCAATCATGTTTACAAGTAATGACAGGTTGCCGCCCACTAATTCGGCTTCGGCACTTCCACTCTTATTGAATGAATACAATCCTGATTTATACCTTGTTTTTTTGCCGGTAATTACTTTGTGCAGCGATTGTATAAATTCATTTCCGATAACACCATCATTAAAAGCTGCTGCCATAGGTGAGTGAAGGGTAGCTATTTTCAAATTGCTGTTGCTATGGCAATGCAGCACAGTAATGTCACTGTACCCAATTATCCATTTGGGCTTTTTTTTGAATGCAGCAAAATCAATTTTATCAATAATGCGGCTTACACCATAGCCACCACGGCCACATAATATTGCTTTAATGTCATCACTGTCAAGCATGGCCTGTAATTCAAAAAGCCTTTCATCATCTGTTCCTGAAAAATAGTTGTCAGACTGGCTGCCAAGTGTATTGCCCACCATTACATTAAAACCCCATTGCTGCAAAGTATCAATGCAAGCCTGTGCTTTATCTCTCGTCATGTATCCTGCTGGGCAGGTAATACCAATGGTATCGCCTTTTTTTAAATACGGTGGAATTTTAATCATCTTGTTTCTTTTAATGTACAAGCTTGAGTAGTTACAATTAGTTTGTGTTTAATGCCGCATTTCAATGCAACATTATTTTTCTGATGTCCTGCAGGAAAATCAAAACAAACAGGATAATGAAAACCATTTACTTTTTCTAAAACTATTTCAGCCAGTGTTTTTCCAAACTCATCTCCTTCATCATCTTTTTTTGTTTTAAAACCTCCAATAATCAATCCCTTTAGTTTACTGAGCTTGCCTGTCCGTTTCAGATTCCAAAACATCCTGTCAATACTGTATAAGTATTCGCCGGTATCTTCTAAAAACAAAATTTTACCATCTGTATTAATATCACTTTTGCTGCCTGCCAATGTTTCAATTGTTTTTAAATTACCGCCAATCAATATTCCTTCTGCAATACCTGATTTGTTTTTTTCATTGGCAGCAAAATCGTACTGTATTTTTTCTCCAACTAAACATTTGCGTATAGAGTCAATGGTTTCTTTCTGCACCTGGTCTGCCATATTCCAGTCTGCAGGAAAACTATTACACATTTTTGAATGAATTGACGCAATGCCAAAATTTTTATTGAGATGGCAATGCAACACCGTTACGTCGCTAAAGCCAATAATCCATTTTGGTTTCTGAACAAATTTTGTAAAATCAATTTTATCAATAATTCTCACCACGCCATAGCCGCCTCTTGCACACAATATGGCTTTAATATTTTTATCATTCAGCATTTGCTGAAAATCATTCAGCCTTTCTTCATCAGTGCCACCAAACGTATAATCCCTTTTGCCTACTGTA
Source organism: uncultured Ferruginibacter sp. (assembly GCA_964494815.1). GTDB lineage: Bacteria > Bacteroidota > Bacteroidia > Chitinophagales > Chitinophagaceae > Ferruginibacter. The sequence continues at coordinate 6,254 of CAZBTD010000116.1, forward strand.
TCGCCAATTCTAACAGCAAAGCCCCATTCTTTTAATTTTAAAACCGCCGACAGAATATCTTCTGCGGTAATATAGCCTGCAGGAGATGTAATACCAATGATATCGCCTTTTTTTAAGTAAGAAGGAAGAATGGAATTGTTTTCAGGATCGTCATCAGTTGCAAACAAATGTTGCGGCTGCAGGGATAATGCTGCCGCAGGCAATATTGAATTGATAAAATGTTTACGCTTCATTGCTGGCTAAAAATACAATCTTTTAATGCAACTTAAATTATTGCGGAAACAGCGCTATGCTTTGTTGGTACATAACAAAAAAACCAGCCTGAAAAGGCTGGCCACTCAAATAAAAACAAACAAAACTATTTTGTTTCTGGTTCAATCACTTTGCTGTCGGTATAAGTAACACTACCATCAAGCGATACCATTTTTAAACGATAGTAAATTGGGTTGGCAAGTATTATTGTGTTTTCCAATACTGCCTGGTAACGTGAGCGTTTCTGTGCACCACAAGTCCTGCGTTTTACAGTGCTGAAGTTTTTGTTGTCTTCACTTATCTGCAATTCGTACCATGCGTTACCAAACTGGTTGCTGGCTTCCCAGGTAATAAGGTACCCATGCTTTACTTCTTTCATTTCAAATTTGTACACGTTGGGTGTGCTTGTTTTTGCTTCTGTGTTTGAAACATTTTCAATTGAAGCTACTGATTGTGCGTTTGCACTGCTGATGATGATTGTTGCCGAAATAATGGCGGTAAATACTGTTTTCATAATGTGGGGTTTTTTTGTTTGGTAAGTAAGTTTCATTTACCGTGCCATTAGCTTAAACCCTTGCTGGACAAGGCTTTGGCAAAATTAAGGAGATAGATTTCTTCCGGGATAGAGACAGTTTTTCCAAAATTTGTACAAAAATGTGGAATAGGTTAGCTTTTTTTAAGCAAACCTTTGATAATGCCCGGCAGTTGGGCGCTGCTGCAGTAAAGGGCATTTGGAAATGTAGCTTTGGTAGCATCCACTTTGTCGGGCTTGCCATCTACAAATATTACAGGAATGCCCTGGCGCTTTTTGGCTTCCCACAGCCACCGCACATATTGCCTGCCATGCGAAGGCAGCCTGTCAAGCGATACTACAAAAATATCAGGGAGGTCATCTGTAAACTTTGCAACCTTCTCTGTACTCCAGTGGCCTGATAATTGCAATTCGGTACCAGTGAGTAGTTTTAAACGTTCCGCAAGTTCTGCCTCGTTAAAATGTATATAAAACAATGAGACCATACAATACTGCTGATTAATAAGCAGGCAATTTATCTAAATTTATTCCGAACAATTAATTCGGTCCCTGCCAAAACCTTTTTAATTTTTACCCAACCATTTTTTCAACCAAAGCAGTTTATTATACAAAGGGCAAATTTTTAACCCTTATTCAAATTCTTGAAAACACCGCTTCACATATTGGTACAAGGCTGCAAACAGCGGGAGATGCAAAGCCAGCAACAGTTGTACAGGCATTTTTACCCTGAAATGATAAAGATATGTTTCCGCTATGGCGGCGATGCAGACAGTGCCGGCAGTATTTACAACAACGCCATGCTGAGGGTTTTTCAAAACATCAATGCTTACAGCGAAGAAGGGAAATTAGGTGGCTGGATTAAGGCGATAGTAGTAAACTGCTGTATTGATTTTTGTAAAAGGAAAAACATCTTTAAAAATGCAGTGCCGCATGTAGCTGAAGAAGAGATAGTGATAGAGCCAGATGCGTTTGACAAAGTAAGCTATAAAGAAGTGCTGCAGGTAATCAATGAACTCCCCGGGGCAACAGCCACGGTATTCAAGCTTTTTGTGTTTGATGGATTTACCCACAAGCAAATTGCCGAACAGCTTGCCATAAGCGAAGGCACCAGCAAGTGGCATGTGAGCGAAGCCAAAAAACTGCTGAAAAAAAAATATGAAAAGCAGTGGGTGATGCAGAAAGCGATTTAAACAGGATATGAAAACAACTTTACAATAATGCAACACGATAATAACATAGAAAATAAACTGAGGGAAATGGAAGCCATGGAGCAGCCAAACCTGAACCAGGTGGATGAACATTGGCAGCAGATGGCGGGCATGCTTCAACCAGCAGTAGTGCCGCTGAAGAAGGTGTGGCCTAAATGGATGCTGAATATTTTGTCTGCGGCTGCGGTAGTGTTACTGATTGGTATTGCAATTTGGTTTGCAACTTCAAAGAAAAATGAAAACAAAGGGAGTATTACTGTACAAAACAAACAGGTACCGGTAGTTGAATCAAATGCCAATCCGACGCCTACAGCATCAGCAGTTCCTATATATGATAGTATGATTGCAGCAACAAATACAATTTTCCATAAGCCTGAAATAAATTTAGCGCTGGTTCCTGATACTGTTAAGAATGATAGTACTGCTATACGGACAAGCGAGGATTCAATTCTGGCGACAATGAAAATTAAATTTACTGATTGCGATAATTGTCCCTTGAAAACTAATCCGGTTGAATTAAGTGATGCACAGCGCCGCCAGTTGCAATTGCAGAATCTTTTTATGCAATTGGAGAAAGAAGAACAGCATTTTGTGATTGATAACCGCAGCGATACTTTGTTACAATTTGAAGAAGGTACCGCCTTATTGGTTCCAGCAAATAGTTTTGGTGGGATGAATGGCATTGAAATAACAGCGAAGGAATTTTATAAAACATCAGATATTATTTTGAACCAGTTGAACACCATGAGCAATAAAGAACAGTTGGAAACGGGCGGCATGGTTCACCTTAGTGCAACTTATGAGGGCAATGAAGTAAAAATCAATGAACGAAACCCTTTAATACTTGTGCTTCCGGATACAGGTAAAAATATGATTGGTATGCAATTGTTCACAGGAGATACTTTAAGTAATACAAATGGGATAGACTGGAAGCCCCAACAACAGTTTTTTTCAAAGACACGGTTGGTGACTGAGGCCAGGGTAGTAAATCTTGTAAATGAACCTTATAAAATTAAGGATTCAAAAAAAGGCGACATCGGATATTTTATATTGGGCGACGATGAGACAATAGACAAAGAAAAGATCAGGCAACAACTCAAAGAAAAGTATGGCTACTATAAAGTTAAGCTACGCCCTAATTTCTACAGGGTTTTCCATAATACTTACTATAATAGCATGAGCGGCTACAGCAGGCAAATAGGCGATACTGTATGGATGCCTCTGTCAACAGTAAACACATACAAACTTGATACTATTGCCACAAGGCAATTTTATGAAACCAAGGTATCTGATTACTATAATTTGAGTAAAAATTCTCAATTGCTATTTGATAAAGTTTTGAATAAATACAGCGTGGCACTTTCCAGAACAGGATGGATAAATTGTGACAGGTTTTATAACTATCCAGGGAAAAGAGTAGATTTTGCTGTTAACCTTGGAGATTCTGCCCATAACTATTATAGTGTTCTTCTCTTCGACAATATCAGGTCAATGATGAATGGGTATTTATCAGGCAACAATGTAATATTTCCTAATATCCCGGCTAATTTACCAGTAAAAATTATCAGTATCGGCATCAACATAAAAGGTGAAACTGTTTACTCTGTAACCCATACAACAACCAGCGAACAGGAATTAAAAGGTTTACAATTCCAAACAACATCCGCACCTGATTTGAAAAATTCTTTGAGCAAATTAGACAAATGACTTTGAGGTTAGTTTTTCATTGTGCCCCGATACTTATCGGGGCTTTTTGTTATTGGGGTTAATTCAGGTATTTTTGCAACCGCCGTTTTGTTGCGTATAGCTGTCTTGGTACAAGTGAGTGACACAACGATGTTTAATAGTACTACAAAAGTTTGTTACAAAAAATGAATCAACCATCAAGATATTTAATTACTGCGGCATTGCCTTATGCTAATGGCCCGGTGCATATCGGGCATTTGGCAGGATGTTATTTGCCTGCAGATATTTACGTTCGGTATTTAAGAGCACAGAAAAGAGATGTGAAATTTATTGGCGGCAGTGATGAGCATGGCGTGCCAATCACCATCCGTGCAATGAAGGAAGGCATAACACCGCAACAGGTTGTTGACCGGTACCATGCTATCATTAAAGAAAGCATGGAGCAAATGGGTATTTCATTTGATATCTATTCCCGTACTTCCAATCAGGTGCATCATGAAACGGCTTCGGCATTTTTTAAGAAGCTGTATGATGATGGTTTGTTTGAAGAAAAAGAAACAGAGCAGTATTT
>CAZBTD010000117.1:0-10007 GCA_964494815.1 uncultured Ferruginibacter sp.
GTGCCTGTATAATTATCTTTCAGGTAAGCTGTCATACCGGTGGTTTCCATATTTTTCAAATCAACCACAAGCCTGTATTTTCTGGCCCTCAGGTTACGCATGCTATAATGTATGGTATCAGTTTCATTAATAGTTTGCCTTAGTTCAATTTGATAAATAACGGAACCTTTGCTCATACCAAAGTTTTCAGAGTTGGTGTTGTTAATCTTTTTTGCATCATCAAGATCAAGTGTATCACTGTATTCACTTCTGTACATTACAAGGGCACCATCAAGTACAGTGGCAGTACTGTCTGCTTCAAAGCCATATAGTATGGTGCTTATTTTTCCAGTAATGTTATCAGGCATCGGCCTGAATACAGCGCTCGTACTGGATGAGGCCTTTGACGATTCATTAATTGTTAAAGCAGCAGCACTGCTATTGGCAATTAAAAATGCCTGACCTGATTGAATAAAATTGCTAACTGAGCCAGATACACCATAACTACCTCCGCCGGGGAAAACTGTGTAATCGCTACCTGGGCCGGCTGATCTTGTAAGGTACTGGTATGCACCCACGCCAGCTGTACCTGTTAATGCAGGATCCCAAACAACAAAATTCTTTGTATTGCCGCCTCCTGAAACACTTAAAGTTCTAAGATCTATTGTTGAAGGATATGGGTTACCAACAAGGCTGTAATTACCAGTGCCACCTGGCAAGCTTACAGACTGTCTTCCCATTCTTATGCCACCAGTTTCCCTGATTACTGTATTGGTTAATGGTGCATAATTGTTCAAAGAAAGTTGAGTTGACCTGTTGCCTCTCACAAAAATCATGTACCCTTCATAGTCCCTTACATAGGTACTAAGTGTATTAGGAATTCCACTCCATGATGATGTTGACCTGTTAAATATTTTTAATGATGGGTTATTAAGTGGCGTTACGTCAAACCCAAGCGATGAATTAGAGCCGCTGATATGTACACCAAATCCAGGGTTTGGATTTTGATTGGAGCTAAGGTCTGCATTAACAACACCTTCCTGCCAGGCTGCATTAATTGTTTGAGAGCCCGATGCCTGTACAGGTGCTGTTACCATTCTCCAGCTTCTCCTGCCAGGTATATATCTTTCAATAACAACATTGCCATTAATATTCCCCAGAGCATTGCCTGAGCCATCTACTGGTATTTCAGAAACCCTTGCTGTGCCGTTAGCATCTGATTTTAATGTAATAAAACCGTATGTATTTAAAGTAGCGCCACTATTTACTGCTACACTACCTGCACTGCTGCCTGCGGTAATGTCAAGTGTAGTTTGCAAATCAGCAGAAGCATTGTCATTAAGGAATAGATTTTTTAAAGTTCGTCCACCACTTGTAAAGAACAGCGGCACGTTAGTTCCAGAAACCCCTACACTAGATGTTGCTGAGCCGGTAAGTGTTCCGCTTACCCTTGTTAAATTATTTATAGTGAGTGAATCGCCATTTATTGCCAATGCGCCTGATGTTAAAGCCAGCGTACCAGCTACAGTGTAGTTAGCCGAGGCAGCGTACATTGTTACACCGGCTGCATTTGAAATAGTAAGATTATTAACAGTTGTGGGTAGCCCATTACCAGTGGCTTGAGCTGATGAGGCATTGTAAGTGTAATTTGCTCCTGTGCTAAATACACGTGCAGTTGTTTGTATATTTCCTGTACTGCCCGATGATGTAATACCTGCAGTGGAAGCCATAGTTAATGTGCCTCCGCTTCCAAGGTTGAATGTGCCAGAGCCGGAAACAATGTTTGTGCCTGCTACCCAGGTACCGCCGCTATTTACATTAGCAGTACCATCAATAACTACGCTTGTGCCGGGAGTAAATGTTGTTTTGTCGCTTATTGTGGCAGTGCCGCTTACAGTTACCGTTGCAGTTGAAATTTTGCTGGCCGTACCGGTACCATCTCCATTTGATAAAATAAGGTTGCCGTATGTAGGTGTTGCATATACGGTTTGGGTAATGCTGTAATTGCCGTTGTATTCAATGGTACTGCTTGAGGAAATATTCATAGTGGAAAAACCTCCAGGGAAGTTACTTCCGGTAACAGGTACACCAGTGCTGCAGAAAAATCCGCAGTTACTTTTTACAGACCTATAATTACCCAGGATTAGTTTTGCGTTTCCATTCATAGTGAATGTACCTCCTGATTGTTCCCTAATCCATTGACTGGTACCAAGGTCAACCGTACAACCGTCGTTAATGGTAAAATCACCTAAAACGTTATCTGGGGTGTAAGTGCCTGTTACATGCTTTACATATGGTTTGTTTTGATTTCCTACAACTATATTGTAAAAGCAATCATACCATACGTTATTGTTCCATAATACTTGTTGCAGACCAATGCCATCAAATTCGATAGTGCCAGGTGTTGTAGCAGTGCCAGGTGTTGCAAGTGGATATGAAGGTGGATAGTTTACATTTCCAGGCAATACAAACCTTGCTGTTCTTCCAAACAGAACATCGCCCCTGAAAGTTATTTTGCTGTTTACATTACCAATAAGGTAAGATCTCGGAACCAGGTTAGACGGAGACGCAAAATATGTTTCGCCTAGTTTAAAGTTAGATTTAAAGTCAACAATGCCACTGCCGCTGCTATATTCGCCAATATAAATATTTGTAGTACTGTCGCCACTTACTACATCCACAACTGCATCGCTGTTAACGTTAAGCGTATTACCGTTTGTACTTAAGATAGCTTTTCTGCCAGAGCCTGACACTGTAAAGTTTAATCCATAAATCGAAGTAGTTCCGCTTAATGTAATAGTAGCTGTACTGGTGAGTGCCAGTGAGGCATCATTACATTCAGTTGGGGCTGCTGGAGAAGCAACATATGATGAACTTGAAGTTGACCAGTTAGCTGCTGTATTAAAATCGGTACCACTTGTGCCTCCTGATATACCTGAGCCACTACCCGCCCAATACAAGGGAGTAACTGTACCACAGGCAACGTTAGTAGCTGTGGTTGCATTACCAGTGAGAGGTGTGCTTGTTAAATATAGAGGACTGGTACCACAACTGCTGGTATTATATGGAAATACCCAGTAGTAATAAGTAGTGCCCGGTGTTAAGCCATTTGAAGTAAAAGATATACTTGTGCCAACATAATCAACAGTACCTGTCAGTGCAGTTGAGTTTAAACTATACGTGGTGCCGTTACTTGGATTTGTAGGTGCCACATTAGTAGTCTTTCTAACTACAAGATAGTTGGTTGCATCAGTGGAAGCTGTAAAACTTGCAAGAATGCTTGTGGTGGAAACAGTAGGAAACACAAGATCTTTTGGTAATGCTGTTGGTGCAGTTGCTGCAGCAGTTACTGTTAAGGATGCATAATTTGAGATAACACTTGAGCAACCACTCAAACTGCTTACTACACAGTTATAATTAGAAGCAGCATCGCCTACTACAACAGAACTAATATTTAATGTAGATGTTGTTACACCTGATATATTGCCGCAATTGCATAAGTTGGTTGTACCTTTTCTCCATTGGTATGTTAAGCTTGTGCCACTTGCTGTAACACTAAAACTGGCAGATGAACCAGCACATACAGAGGTGCTGGAAGGCTGTGAGGTGATAGAAGGTACTGCTACAATTGCCAGAGTAAATGACGTGCCTGAGCTGCTGCATCCATTTGCGTTAGTTACTGTAAGTGTACCTGTATAAGTTCCTGTTGTTACGCCTGCAGGTATAGTTATGCTTATCGGGCTTGCAGGCAGGCTGTTTGTACCGGAGTTTACTAATCCGGCTGCTAATGCCGCAGCATTCCAGGTAATAGCGTATTGAGTAGGGCTGTTGGTAGTAGCGCTGTAGCTTAATGTACTGGTTTGTGCACTGCTGCTGAAACATCTGCTGGCAGCAGAGCCTGAAGCGGTAATGGTTGGTAAAGGATTTACTGTTACAGATACCGATTGTGGTGTGCCTGAACAGCCACTTGATGTTGAAGTGGGTGTTACTGTATAGGTTACTGTTTGTGCAGATGATACGCTTAAAGTAAGTGTATTGCTTAGTGTGCTTGTTGTTTGCAATGTTGTGCTTTCACCAGTAACATTGCTGTTGCTTGCAGCAATCCATGTAAAGGTTGATGGAATATCTGCTGTTAAAGGAATACTTACCGTTCCGCCAGTACATACACTAGCACTGGAAGCACTTGTCATTGTAGGACTGCCGGTACCAATAGTTAATGTAAATGGGTTGCCCGATCCCATATGGCAACCAGTGGAATTATATACATTGAGTGTTGCATTATATGTGCCTGCAACAACACCTGCGGCTATTGGTACACTTATCGGGCTCGCTGGCAAACTTGCAACTCCAACGTTTACCAACCCAGCAGCTTGCGCTGCAGCATCCCATGTAATGGAATATTGAATTGGTGAACCTGTAGTTGCACTATAAGTTAGTGTGGAGGTTTGTGCGCTGGTGCTGTAACATTTTGGTGCAGCAGTTGATGCGTTTGTTATTGTTGGTTTCGGGCTTATTGTTAGAGTAAATGCAGCACCCGGACTTGTGCATCCTGTACCGTTACCTACAGTAAGCGTACCGTTATAAGTTGCAGCCGCTGTATTGGCCGCAATAGCCAAAGAAATTGGGCTCGCCGGCAATGATGCATCATTTACATTGCTGAAGCCCGCTGTTAGTGCTGCCGCATCCCACGTAATACTATAAGTAGTGGGAGATCCAGTGGTAGCGCTGTAGCTAAGTGTAGATGTTTGGCTACTCGTACTAAAGCATCTAATAGCTGCTGTTGCAGAAGCCGTAATGCTTGGAGTATTTTTAATGGTGAGTGTAAATGCGTTGCCAGAACTATTGCATCCAAATACATTAGTTAATGTTACTGTGCCGTTATAAGTGCCTGCCGCTACATTTGCCGCTACAGGTATATTTAAAGGACTTGCTGTTATACTGGTACTTCCAAGGTTTACAAGGCCAGCTGCAAGTGCTGTTCCATCCCATGTAATGGAATAGTGTGTAGGTGAACCGGTAGTGAGTGTGTAACTTAGTGAGGAGCTTTGAGAACTGCTGCTGGAGCAAATATCTGCTGCAGTAGATGAGCTTATTAAAGTAGGTACACTCCCAAAAACAATAGTTGCCGTGCCTCCGGTAAAACCAGATGATCTTACGCATCCATTATTATCTGTAACACTTTTCAGCGTATAGCTTGTTGTTATAATGGGTGTTATTGCTGGAGCAAACCCGGTTCCTGATGTTACATTTGTTTTCGTTCTGTCAAAAAGCCCATCATTATACACTACTGTATATGGGCCAGTACCACTTGATGCTGTAAAAGTAAGCAACGGTGTGCCTGTTCCGCAAATAGTATTGCCGGTAAAACTTCCCTGTGGCTGTGGATTTATTGTGAGATTAGATCCATTGTCAGATCCTGTTACTGAAGGGCTGTTGCTTATCACTCTTATTCTATATCCTGTACCTGATGCTGCTGAAGGAAGAGTGGCCGTTACAGTTCCTGAGTTAGCATTGCTTACTAATGTACCAATTGAAGTAGGGCTTGCAAATGAACCTGAAGAATTGGAAAGTTGTGCTGTATATGTGTTGCCGGAATAGGTGCCTGTACTTGTGAACGGAACAGAAACTGTACTGCCTCCGCAAAAAGGGGAACCTGTAATAGAGCCTGTGGTAATTGTATAAGGTGAGGCAACACAAATACTTCCATTCATACTACCCCCACTATTATATCTTACGATGGCAATATAATATGTCGTTCCTGCTGTAAGACCTGTGAGGTTTAGTGTTTCTGTACTACCATTGCCGTAATCGTTCACACATCCAATTTGAGTAAGAGAACCACATGAACCACTGTAAGCAAAAATCATTGCATTTCTACCACCTGCTGGAGTATAGCTAATGCTTGCTGTAGACCCATTAGCAACAAACTTTCCCCAATTATAATTACCACCGGATGTGCTACAGGTTGCAAAGGACCCACCACTGCCAGTGCCTGATATATTGAATGTGGTGCCTGGTGTGCAACTTGAGGCATTTACTGCCGTAATGGTTGTAGCACCGGCACATGATGTGGACTGGGCTTGTACAAAACCATTAAATAAGAGGAGCAAGCAGGTACTTACTAAAATTGTTCTCGATAGCATGCTTCGCAATATGTTGCTTCGCAATGCAGGGTTTGGTTTAAATGTTTGCATGGTTTCTATGGATATTTATTTATGCAATGGATAAGATTGCATAGAGCTCCAGGCCTTTGGCCCAGAGATCCGACTATTGTAACGTCTGATTTACAATATTTAGTGTGTGAGAGCAATATTTAATGAGAGGGTTTTGTACTGCAAACGATTGCTGGGAAATGTCTTTTTAAAAGCAAACTTTGTTAATCGAAATTTCAACGAGTTATGTAAGTTTTCCACATGAAAAATCAGGATAAGTTATTGTTTATTAGAGTGATAAGCGGGCTAATAAATCAAGGTGGAAAACTTTGAACTTTAGCTGAATTAAATAAATATGTTTGGCATATTATTTGAAAATTTCTGCCGGTTCAATTTTCTAAGGCTTATGAGAAACCTGCGCCAGCAAATTGATGCCCATTTATCCGACACCAGTATAACTAAGTTTTGCTTTTCCACTGTAAAAAAACGAATACAGCATTTTTTAATGAAGTCTTCGTGTTCGGAATAAAAGACCGGAAAAACGGTAAGAAAATTTTATTACTGGGAATTTAATCGCATTCTTGAAAATGGCAATGTATGCATTTGAAGTGTGTGCATTCTTTAAAGTCCAATTTAAAAAATGAAAAATCGGGTTTTATCTCTTATTTTTCTTGCATGTATCATCTCATGTAAGTTGTTTGCCAAAACTTATTATGTTTCCACGGCCGGAAGCAATAGCAACAATGGTCTTACTGCTGCTACGCCCTGGCAAACTATTGCAAAAGTAAATTCTTCATTTACTACCATTGTTGCAGGCGATACTATCTCATTCAGAAGGGGTGATATATTTTATGGTACTTTAATTGTTGGGCAATCCGGCACAAGCGCTAAACCAATTATAATTAATGCCTACGGTACTGGCGCAAAGCCTGTGATTACAGGATCCGTAACGCTTTCAACCTGGGTATTTGTGAGCAATGGCGTATATGAAACCGCCGCTGCTTTTGCTAAAAGCAGCCTTAATCTTGTTACAATAAATAATATCCCAAGAGCACTTGGCCGTTACCCCAATGCAAGTGATGCAAATGGCGGCTATTTGAATTATGAATCGTTTTCTGGCACTACTTCTATCACAGATAACCAGCTTAGTACTACCACTGCCACGAATTGGGCTGGTGCTGAAGTGGTGATTAGAAAAAAATTATGGGTGCTAGATCGGTGTAAGGTTTCCAGTATAAGTACTAATACCATCACTTACACCAATTCCTCTACTTATGATGGCACAAATGGGTATGGATACTTCTTTCAAAATGACCCACGCACACTGGATCAATTTGGTGAATGGTATTTTAATAATGCAACAAAAAAACTTCAGGTCTATTTCGGTGATAATCTGCCTTCCTCATTTACAGTAAAAGCAAGTGGTCTTGATACGCTTCTTTACATGAGTTCCAAAAGTTACATTAACATCAATAATATAGTATTTGAGGGCGCTAATGCCAATGCATTGCTCGCTATAAATGGTGGCTACGTTAACATACAAAACTGTGATTTTATTAATGCCGGCGTAGGTGGTATTGCTACGCAAAATGTTTCTAACCTGCTAATTGAAAACTGTACAACCAATTATATTCTCAGTAATGCAATCGAAACATTAAATCCCAAAACTACCAATACAACCATAAGGGGATGTACAGTAAAAAATACTGCAACCTTTCCCGGTATGGGAGAAAGCAGTGGAGCCTCTTATAAAGGAATTTTAAGCACTATATCCAGTGGGCTGCTTATTGAGGACAACAGGGTTGATACTACTGGTTATGTAGGTATAGAATTTCAGGGTAATAGTATAACAGTAAAAAATAACGTTGTTAATTATTTTGACTTTGTAAAAGATGACGCTGGCGGAATTTATACTTACGCTTCTGGTACCGATGCCAATCCAGGAACGACTTATACTAACAGGGTTGTTAGGGATAATATTGTAATGAATGGTATAGGGGCACCTTATGGAAGAAACTCTTCGTTATTATATGTATCAGGCATTTATTTGGACGGAAGAACAATGAATGTGGATGTGCTGAATAACACCGTATTCAATATGGGTAAAAATGGCATTCATTGTAATAATCCATCCAACGTAAGGATAGAAGGAAATACATCTTTTAATAACCTGAATTCAATGAGTGTAATGAGATGGGCCTGGGGCAGCATTTCCGGTTTAAAGGTTAAGAAAAATATTTTCTATCCAAAAACGGATGCTCAACGGCTGCTTTATTACACCAATTCGGGCTTAAATGTTCCAGATAGTACAACTTTTCAGGCTACTATTCGCCGGCTTGGTACAATCGACAGTAATTATTACAATCCTGTAAATCCAATCGGTTTTAATTTTGAGATTTACCCATCAACCGGAGCATCATTAACGCAAACTTCTCCATTGTCTTTTGAAGGATGGCGTTCATATACTTTGCATGATAGCAATGGTAAAAAGCCAATAAAGTTGCCAGTTAGTTATAAATTAAATAGCCTAATAGGTACTAATAAATTTACTAATAGTTTATTTTCAACTTCTATTACAGGCATTACCCTCTTTGGCAGCAACGCAACATCTGCCTGGGATAATACCGGTAAAATAAGCGGCGGCTCTTTAAAGATTAGTTTTACAAGCCCAGTCGCCAACAAATACAATTTGCTTCATGCTGGTATAGGAGCAGTAAGCTCGGGAAAGAAATATGTTTTCCGCTTTAGCACTTATGGAACTACAGGTTATGGCATTGTAAGGGCTTATATCAGAAAAACAGCGTCTCCCTATTCTAATCTTACACCAGTTCAGACAAAATCGTTTGGAATAGGAAGAAAGGATCACGAGTTTTTATTTGCTGCACCAACTACAGATGCTGGTGGAAGTTTTGTTATTGAACTTGAACAAAATTCTGGGACTACTTATATTGACAATATTGAGTTTTATGAAGCAGATGCTACCTTGTATGATTTGTCAACACAGTTGCGCTTTGAATATAATGATACTAAAGTTGCAAAAACAGTTTCACTTGGTGCTTCTTACACTGGTGTAAACGGAACTGTTTACAATGGTTCTATTACGCTTCAGCCTTTTACTTCTGCAATATTGGTAAAAGATACAGGTGCTGTAACAACTTTACCTCTTACTGCCACAGCTACAACATCTGCAATAAAATGTTATGGAGATAGCACCAATGTTACAGTTGTTGCTTCCGGCGGCACTGCACCTTACACGGGCACAGGTACATTTAAAGTAGCAGCAGGCACATACAATTATACAGTTACTGACGCCGCTGGTGGCAGTACACAGGCATCTGTAACCGTAACACAACCCTCTGCAAGGTTGACTGCTACTGCCACTGCTGGTGTTATTACATCTGTTGGTGGAAGTGCAACAGTTACTGTTGCGGCAACTGGCGGTACTGCACCTTACACAGGTACAGGTTCCTATACAGTTACTGCAGGCACCTATACTTATACTGTTACTGATGCAAACAATTGTACTTCTTCCGCATCAGTTACTTTGGCTGGACCATATACTTTAACAGCCACTGCAAGCCCAACAGCTGGCGGTACAATAACTGGTGCAGGTACATATGTATCTGGCGCAACAGCAACATTAACAGCTACACCTGCTGCCGGTTATACATTTACCGGATGGAGTGGTTCAGCTACTGGCACCACCAACCCTGTAACGGTGTCGATGACAGCAAATAAATCTGTAACTGCAACATTTACTGCTACTGCAACTACATATACATTAACCACTACAGCCAGCCCAACAACAGGTGGAACGATAACAGGAGGTGGAAGCTACACTTCTGGCGCAACAGCAACATTAACAGCTACACCTGC
>CAZBTD010000118.1:0-9828 GCA_964494815.1 uncultured Ferruginibacter sp.
TTACACCATTTACACTTACCGTAGCAGTGTAAAAACCTTTTACCAGGTTGTTGTTCAATTCTACTGCGTTAGCACCTTTAGAGGCTACTGTGTTTTTTACGGCTACTGTTTTACCTGCTGCATTTTTTACTGTAATTACTGCGTTACCATTTTGAGCAGCGTTAAATTTTACTGAAGCTGTTGTAGCTACTGCAGCTTCGTTGTTGTTTAAGTTTACTACAGTAGTGTTGCTGTAAGAAACAGTACCGTTAGCGTTGATTGTTTTTACACGGTAGTAAGCAACTTTACGGCCAGCCAGTTCAGCAGCGTTATCATTAATGCTGAAGTTGTTTACTGTGTTAGCAGCAGTGTTTATTGTAGAGATAGTAGCAAAGTCGTTGCTGTAGAAAGAACGCTCAATTTGAAAGTTGCTGTTGGCAGCAAAGTTCAGTACCACTGTGTTGTTATTTACTGAAGCTGTTAAAGCTGTAGTAGCGGTAGGGTTAGTATTGTTAGCAAAAGAAGAAGCGATTGTGAAGAGGGCGATGATTGTTGTAGTTAAGTTTTTCATTTTCGTAGGTTTTTAGATTTGCGTTGTTGCATAATCTATTTCCTACATTGTGCCGAAAAATAAGTTATTCGTTATCAGTTAGTTACAAAATGCCAAAGAGCAGTTTTCTCCGTATTGTGGAAGCAGATTGTAAAATGTGGAAATATTAGGTACTTAGGACGGGAGATAATAGGCATTTAACAACAAGTAATCTGCTTTCAAGAACATATAATTAACTTTCAAAGGCTCATAATCTGCTTTGAAATAACCATACCTGCTTTTGTTCAGGCTGTCGTTTCAACAGTTGAAGCTCAGCACAAAAAATCATTATCATAAAATACAGTTGCTAAATACCGGATGCGGTAAATAGTACATGTTAACTATTCTCCTGCATCAAACTTTTCTGTCGGCTTCATTTATTTCATTAACTCAATAACCCAATCTCTTGGTGATGTAAAAATATTATTTAGATTTGTCTAAATTTATTTTTAAGCTATACAAAATGAAACGACAACTTTCTTTAATAGTTTTTTTTGCGGGCATTATATTATTATATGTATCCTGCGCCAAACTATTGCCAGGCTCACCACCTGCTGATGAAGTACTCGACGGGCCTGTAGAGGGGCTTTCCCCCGAGCAATCAAAGAAGTTTTTAAGAGGTGATATTGCCTTTAACGATGAGATTTTTAGCAGTGCTAATGGCCTGGGACCATTGTTTGTTGCCAGTTCCTGCGGCACATGTCATGCTGGCGATGGTAAGGGTCATCCGTTTACCACACTTACCCGTTTTGGACAGAAGGACAGTATGGGTAATACATTTCTGCATGCGGGGGGGCCGCAATTACAGCATAGAGCAATACCAGGTTTTGCTGGCGAGCAAATCCCTGCTGGCGCCACTTTCTCAAGGTTTACCCCTCCTGCCAATACCGGTCTTGGTTTTTTTGAAGCTGTAACCGATGCAACATTGCTGTCAATGGCAGATGAAAATGATACAGATGGCGATGGAATATCTGGCCGTCCGAATTGGGTGCATATACCAGCATATGCCATCATCCGTCCTGGAAGTGCAACAAATAATGGAAGATATATTGGCCGGTTTGGGAAAAAAGCAGCTGTTTATAATTTATTGCAACAAACAGTAAATGCCTACAACCAGGATATGGGAATCAATACTTCTTTTGAACCATTCAATACATATGATGGGCAAGAAACAGATGCAGAAGTTTCTAACCAAACAGTACAAAATGTAGTTTTTTACCTGCAAACATTGAAAGCGCCAGTCCAAAGAAACCAAAGCGATGCATCAGTAATAGTGGGCAAACAAATATTCATTAATATTTTCTGCGGCAAATGTCATACACCACAAATGCAAACAGGAGATTTTCCAATTGCTTCCATCGCCAACAAAACCTTTTTCCCTTTTACAGATATGTTGTTACATGATATGGGTGCAGGCTTAGATGATGGCTATACCGAAGGAAATGCGCTTTCATCCGAATGGCGTACACCTGCCTTATGGGGGCTGGGGCTTTCTTCCAATTCACAGGGCGGCCAAGTTTTTTTAATGCATGATGGCAGGGCTAAAAGTATAGAAACAGCCATTCTGCTGCATGGCGGAGAAGCGGAGCAAAGCAAACAAAACTTTCAGCAACTAAACAATGAAAAAAAGCAACAACTTCTAAAGTTTTTACAATCGCTGTAAACATTTCAATATGAAAAGACGGGACTTTCTTAAAAGCAGTTGTGCAGCCTGTGTATCTGTTACAGGTTTATCTGTATTGGCTACCGGGTGTTCATTCCTTTCCAATACAACTGGTAAGCTTATAAAAGATGGATTGATATTACAAAAAAATGATTTCAAAATAAAAGACAGCAGCAATGCTTATCGTTCTTTTTTAGTAATAAGAAATGATGCACTTAAATACCCTGTATGTATTTATCGCTTTAGTGATACAGAGTATTCTGCTTTGTGGATGTCATGTACACACCAGGGTGCAGAGCTACAAGCTTCCGGCGATTACCTGCAGTGTCCTGCACACGGAAGTGAATTTAATAGTAAGGGTATTGTAACAAGCGGGCCTGCCGACAGCAACCTAAGGGTATTCCCTGTTTCAGTAAACAACAACGAAATTTTTATTGATTTAAGAAAGCAATCATGAAACAAGCAATACTCCTTTTTACTTTTTCTTATTGCATTGCAACTGCAACTGCACAAATTGATTCGCAATTGCTCAGGATGAGTAGTACTGATACTGGCAACCTAAAATTGAATATGGATGCCGTATATAACAGGCCGTTACTCCAACCGGGCAAATTGCCTGTTTCACTCGGCGGTTATGTAGAAGGCAATTATCAATACAGAAGCGATAATGGTATTTCAGAAGGGCATCAGTTTCAATTCAGGCGGCTTACTTTATTTGTTGCATCCACCATTTACAAAAGACTGAAATTTTTAACTGAGATAGAATTTGAAGACGGAACCCGGGAAATCAACATTGAATTTGCTTCTATAGACTTTGAAATGGCACCTTTACTAAATTTTAGAGGTGGCATTATCATGAACCCTATAGGAGCTTTTAATCAAAACCATGATGGCCCCAAGTGGGAATTTATCGATAGGCCAACCGCAGCTACACAAATGCTGCCCGCTACATTCAGCAATGCAGGCTTTGGCTTGTATGGAAAAAAATATACAGGCAACTGGGTGTATGCATACGAAGCATATTTGTCAAACGGCTTTAATGAAAGTATTATTGATAATGGAATGAATAAAACCTTTTTGCCTGCTGTTAAAGAAAATAAAGAAAGGTTTGAGGAAAGTTTTAATGGCAGTATGTTATTTACAGGTAAGCTTGCAATCAGGAACAGGAGAGTAGGAGAGATTGGTTTGTCGTATATGAGTGGTGTGTATAATAAGTTTAACGACGATGGAATAGTACTTGATAAAAAAAGGAGGGTAAATATTTTTGCCGTTGATTTCAATACAACTTTACCTAAGCTAAACACATTCATCAATGCAGAATATGCCATGGTGCAAATTGATTTGCCAGCAAATTATACCGAACAGTTCGGAAGAAAGCAGCATGGAGGCTTTATAGATATTGTACAACCAGTATATCAAAAACCATTGATTGGTTTTAATAAATCAGTAATTAATGCAGCAGTTAGGCTTGAGTATGTTGACTGGAACAAAGGAACCTTTAAATCAACCGGAGGTAATATTGCAGATGAAGTATTTTCGATTTCACCTGCCGTAAGTTGGCGGCCTGTGCCGCAAACTGTTTTTCGTTTCAACTACCAGCATATCAGTCAAAAAGATTTGCTCGGCAATCCGGCTGTTAAAACTGGCATTATACAATTTGGCTTTTCCACTTATTTCTAAAGATTGGTTTGCTGGTATTATTGCGACAAATTGTAAAGTTATATGCAGCCAATTGCTCTAATTTTTCAAAAAAATAAAGTAATTTAATTCTTGTCTCAGCTAGTTTTTTATGTTAAAATCTCTCTGTATTTCGATTTTTTCTGCCATTGAGTTATCCACCAGTTTTTTACACTGTCCACAATTACGGGTAACAAGTATTTTGCAAATAAGAAATCTCTTATATTTAACCATTCAATTTTAAATAAACCATTAATTTCTAAACTAAAAAACACATGGCAAAAGCAAAAAAGGCTGCAAAAAAAGCCGCTCCAAAAAAAGCTGTAAAGAAAGCCGCTCCTAAAAAAGCCGCAAAGAAAGCTGCTCCTAAAAAGGCCGCAAAGAAAGCTGTAAAGAAAGTTGCAAAAAAGAAAAGTGCCCGTAAACCAAACGCTGCATTTATGAAAGCGCTTACACCAAGTGCAGTTCTTGGTGCAGTTATCGGAACAAAAGGTCTTCCACGTACAGAAGCTGTTAAAAAAATATGGGACTACATTAAGAAGAACAAATTACAAGATGCTAAGAACAGGCGTATGATAAATGCTGATGATAAACTGAAAGCAGTATTCGGTGGCAAATCACAAGTATCAATGTTTGATATGGCAAAATTTCTTGCAAAACACTTGAGTTAAGTAATTTTCAAATGCAAATAATAAAGGGCACCATTGGTGCCCTTTATTTATTCATAAGTATCTTATTTTATTTCTTGCTGCGTATGATAAGTTTTACACCTGCATAGCCTGGTTTCATTTCTGCAACAGCCATCTTATTCTTGTAAGGCATGATGTAGGTAGTATTGCCCTTCTGAAAAGTCATTAATGTACTGCTGCTTACAATACTGCTGCCGGTTGTTTGTTTATTGATTGAAAAACTGCCTTTATAAGACAGCCCGTTTTTATAGTTTGCAAGTATTGAGCTTTTCAGAGAGTTGGCAGTGTTGATGTTTAAATTCGTTTTTACCTTATTACTTTTTTTGCCTGTCCCCCTGTCAGCAAATACAACGGTGGTAGCGCTGACAAGTGTCAGGATAATAGCCGCTTTTTTGATGAACCTTTCCATTGGTATATGTTTACGTAAAACTAAATAAGTTTTTGTTAAATAACCCGCCGTTCATGGATTATTTTACATATTCTTAACGATTTGTATGAATAAAAGTTACAGCAAAATGATTTTTGTTTGATTTTCCCGTAACTTTCGAAAACCTTCAGCACATGAGCAGTTATAATTACCGCCAAAACAGGGAGGAAATCCAGGAACTACTCCATCAATACGAAAACCTGAAATCCGGAAAATCTCATTCATTTCTCGAAGAGGAGGCATTTGAAAAAATTATTGATTATTACGATGAAAGAGAGGAGTTATCAAATGCACTGGAAGCAACCGGTTACGCAGCGGAACGATACCCCTATTCATCCACAATGCTATTAAAAAGAGCGGATTTGCTTATTGCCTCAAAACGCTATAAGGAATCGCTTGAATGCCTAAAACAATCAGAAGTACTGGACAACAGTGATATTAATCTTTATATTTTAAAGACAGACGCTTACTTGGCGCTTGATAAACAGGAAAAAGCGGCAGCAGTGCTGGAAGCCGCATTGGATTATTTTGAAGGTGATGAAAAACTGGAACTCTTGTTTGAATTGGCAGATGTATATGATGATTATGAAAATTTTGACAAGGTTTTTGACTGCCTGAAAATCATAATTGATATGGATCCAAATAATGAAGAGGCGCTGTATAAAATATGTTTTTGGACTGATTTTACCGGTCGAAACGAAGAAGGGATTAAACTTCATCAAAATATTATAGAACAATTTCCATATAATGAACTGGCATGGTTCAATTTAGCTGCTGCTTACCAGGGAATAAAACTGTATGAAAAAGCGATAGATGCCTACCAGTACGCTGTGGCAATTGATGAAAAATTCGATTACGCATGGAGAAATATGGGAGATGCTTATTTAAGGCTCCGCCGTTATAAAGATGCTATTGAATCACTGCAAAAAGTATTGGAGTTCTCAAGGCCCGAAGATGTGATTTATGAAGCCATTGGTTATTGCTATGATAAGCAACATAACTATGCCCAGGCAAGGTTTCATTATCGAAAAGCCACACATCTTAACCAGGATAACAGTCATTTGTTTTTTAAAATTGCAGTTACTTATATGAATGAAGGCGTTTGGGATAGTGCCGTAAAGAACCTTGAAAGTGCAATGCGTCTTCAGCGTAATCACCCAGAATATAATTTAGCTATGGGGCAGTGCCAGATGGAAATGGGCTGTGTAGAACTGGCAGTGCAGCATTTTGCAAATGTGGTGCGTACAAAACCCAAAAATATTTACGGTTGGCAGGAGCTTTTGAAATGCCTTTATAAAACCAATTGTTTTGAAGAAGGCACCGAGTATGTGAACCATGCCCTAAAAATGACAAAACAAAAACCAATATTTTTATTTTACAAATCAGCTTTTTTACTTGCTCTCGGAAAAACAAAGGAAGCAGTAATCCAGTTGGAAAACGCAATGGCAAAAAATCCTAAACTTATAAAAAAACTGGTTGACCTTAATCCTGCAATTTTGCAAAACCAATTTATAGTGGATGTGGTGGCCAGATTTAAAAGAAACAAATCCATTTGATTTTACATTGTCTACTCATAAAATGGTTATGATAACCATCAATAAATTCATTTAATCTTCAATAATTATCTTTGCCCACATTTAAATTACAGGCATTAAAAAAGAGAGCATGAATTTTTACCTTGACCAAATCCCTGAAAGAACCACAAGGCCGAGAGAGAAAGGCATTACAATGGTAATGGATAAAGGATTGAGCATTGAAGAGGCCAAACATTTTATGAGCATTTCCCATCCCTATGTTGATTTGGTAAAGCTTGGTTTTGGAACCGCTTTTGTTACCCCAAATCTCAAAGAGAAAATAGCTGTTTACCAGTCATATGATGTACCTATTTATTTTGGCGGCACTTTGTTTGAAGCTTTTTTAATACGTAACCAATTTGAAGATTACATCAGCGTTTGTAAAGAGTATGGTGTAAAGTATATGGAAGTAAGCGACGGTTCTATAACTATTCCTCATGCTGAAAAATGCGGCTATATAGAAAAACTTACAAAACATGGAATAGTATTAAGTGAAGTAGGCAGCAAAGATGCAGCACACATTATTCCTCCTTATAAATGGATTGAGCTGATGAGAGCTGAGATAGAAGCTGGCTCAACGTATGTAATTGCAGAAGCAAGAGAAGCCGGTAACGTAGGTATTTATCGTGGCAGTGGCGAAGTAAGAGAAGGCCTGGTGCAGGAAATTTTGACGCAGATACCAGAAGAAAAAATTTTGTGGGAAGCGCCTCAAAAAGCACAACAATTATATTTTCTTGAACTGATTGGCTGCAATGTAAACCTTGGTAACATAGCGCCATCAGAAGTGATTGCCCTGGAAACAATGCGTATTGGTTTACGTGGCGATACTTTTAGCCTGTACCTTGATAAAGAGTTTGTATAATGAAATTATATGGATTAATTGGTTATCCCCTGGGGCATTCTTTTTCAAAACAATTTTTTACAGAAAAGTTTGAAAGGGAAAAAATTACTGATTGCGGTTTTGAAGCATTTCCCATTGAATCAATTAGCCAGTTTCCGGCTTTATTAAAAAGCAATCCATCGTTAAAGGGATTAAGCGTTACTATTCCTTACAAGGAACAGGTGTTGCAATATGTTGACGAAATTTCTGACGAAGTAAAAGCAATTGGCGCCACCAACAGCATTAAAATCAGTAACGGTAAGTTAACTGCATATAATACCGACATTGTTGGTTTTGAAAAATCATTTGCAAAATTGTTGCAACCGCAGCATACAAGAGCATTGGTGTTAGGAACCGGTGGCGCTTCTAAAGCGGTGCAATATGTGCTGAAAAAATTGCAAATTGATTTTTTAGTTGTTACAAGAAATAAGCAAAATGAAAAGCAAATTACATATAGTGATGTTGATGAAGCGCTAATGAAAAACAATACTGTTATTATAAACTGTTCACCTGTTGGTATGTATCCAAATGATAACCTTGCTCCCTCAATACCATATCAATTTATTTCGCCAACACATTATTTGTACGATTTGATTTATAAGCCTGCTGAAACATTGTTTCTAAAAAATGGGAAAGAGAGAGGAGCTATAGTAGAAAACGGTTATGAAATGCTGTTGTTGCAGGCAGAAGAAAGCTGGCGTATTTGGAACACAGATTAGTTTTAGGTTAAAATTTTTCTGGCTTCATCACTTAATATTACTGGCTTTTTAATATTGTAATCAAAGCAAATCATCGTTGTTTTACAATTGGCTAATAAAATACCCGATCCATTTCTTTCTGTTGTTAATTGATAATACAATTCAAAACTAACTCTTGATACATCACCGGCAAACAGCGACACAGAAATTATATCGCCATAAAAAGCTTCGCTTTTAAATTCAACAAACAAATCACCCATTATCAATCCTTGTCCTCCAAAGTTCAATTCTGAATAACTCTTTTGTTTTAACCATTGTAATCTTGCTTCATGAATGATGGAAACAAAAGCATCATTGCCCACATGATTGCCATAGTTAACATCTGTAATTCTTACTGGTATTGTTACTTCGCCGAGTTTTACAGGAGGGATTTCTATTTTTATTCGTGCCATATAAGTATTTTATTTGGAAAGAAAAGCAACCAGCTTTGTCACTGCTTTTTTTCTGTGGCTGTATTTATTCTTTTCTTCTGTTTCCATTTCTGCAAAACTTTTATTGCCGCCATCCGGAATAAATATGGCATCGTACCCAAATCCTTGTTCGCCAACTGGTGTTTTTAAAATTTGGCCTTCACATATTCCTTCAAACTGTGTTTCCTTTCCATCCAGTATCAATGATATGATAGTTCGGAAATGAGCTTTACGGTTTGTATTATCTCCTAATTTCAGAAGTAGTTTTTCAATATTTTCTTTGTTGGTTGCGCTGTTGCCTGCATACCTGGCGCTCTTTACTCCGGGTTCCCCGTCAAGTGCATCCACCAGCAAGCCGGTATCTTCGCTAAAGCAATTTTTACCTGTAAGCTCAAAAATAGTTTTTGATTTTGTGCTGGCATTTTCTTCCAGTGTGTCAAATGGTTCAGGAATGTCAATATTAATTCCGGCTTCTTTTAATGGGAGTATGTCAAAAAGGTTGCCAAGTACTGTTTTTATTTCTGATACTTTGTTTGCGTTATTAGTGGCAAAAACTAACTGGGTAATCATATCTGTTTTGATGGAATTAACTATTAAAAAACTTAAATGGAAAAAACCTGTTTCAAACAATTCCACAGTTTTGTTTTTTCTGTCTTATCATTTTGCAAAGCACTCAATGCTGGTGCCGTTATATATACCTGGCTATTATACTTTTGAATTTGATACTGGGGAAATGATAAAGGCAGTTTTATTTCATCGGCGCCAACACCAAATAAAAACATCTTTTCAACATTTAATTCGGCAGTAATTTTTTTGTAATCGGCACCTTCATTTTTATAAAGGTTCACAATACCTACATCATCCATATTAAGCTTGCAGGCACCCAGTATGCCCAATAAAAAATTTAATTCTTCGTCAGGCAAGTATATTGTTTCAGCATTGCTTACAACTATCACTATGCTCTTGGCATTTTTACCTAAAATGTTTATTGATGAAGCGGTTGCAGTGATTTCAGCCGGTTGGCTGCTTTTCAAGTCAACCAAACTTTTTCTGAACAGGGCGGCAACTGTTACCGGCGGCAGTTGAATATTATCTAAACTCATGAAGCAATGGTTTGTGCCAGATATTTTTTTGTTTCTTTGCCGTAAAAATAAGGATAATGCAAGCCACAAAAGATTTTAA
>CAZBTD010000119.1:0-9779 GCA_964494815.1 uncultured Ferruginibacter sp.
GGCATTCGTTTACAGCAAAATCCCTTGCTGCTTTTTGTATCATCAGGTGCTCTTCACTAAGTTGGAAATCCATAAGCAATGCGTTTTATTATGTTGCAAAAATAAGGGAATGAAACTAATGGTTGTTAGTTTTTATGATTAAGATTTTATATGCCTGGTAATACTCCACCCTGTAAAACGATAACTAAGTTTTTACATACGAACCAGTTTTATTAGAGGGAAGGCTGCTTATTTTTGTTTTATAAATGCTATTTAATTAAATGGCTTCCGGAAAATCGCCTCATATACTCAACAGTTCTTCTAACCTGCTTGGTTTTTGCCTTGTAGTACTTACTTCTATCAAGATTTCAAAATTTGCAACTGCCACAATCATTGATGAAATAACCGGGTTGTCGGCAATTGTACTTATGGTTAGCTGTATTCTTTCTTTTTTATCCATCCGTTCTAAAAGTGAATACAAATCAGCAAAACTGGAACGTGTGGCAGATATATTTTTCCTTATTGGATTAATTACATTAGGTATTACTGTTTTACTAGTTTCTTTTAATTTGTTTGCGTAGGGTGTGGATTTTTTTAACCAACTATATCCTAAACCGGGAAAAAGATTAATGATAAATGCCTGTTTACAAACATATTTACGCTTGGTAGCAGGTTCTTTTGTACATTTATTTTTTTATGAAACCTCGTCTATATAGTATTCTCAATATTAAACAAACAGAATCACAGCAGGTTTTTGATTTGTTAAGTGTTCAGTTTTTTATGGGGTTGGCCAACGCCTTTCTTAATATAGTTGCCTTTACACTTTTTATTTATGATTTTAATATCAATAAACTGCCACTGGTTTATCTTGCCATCGCAATAGTTTTATTGGTACTCAATTTTTTTTATGAAAAGATAGAACATCGGTTTTTACCTGCTTTTGTACTTAAAACGGTAATTGGTGCCGCCATTGCTGTGTTAATTATGATGTGGATAGGTCTTTCATTCGGCAATACCCACGAATTTATTTTTGTGCTGCTGGTGAGCAATACGGTTATTTATATGATTACCGGCTATGCTTTCTGGGGCCTTGTTTCGCTGTTGTTTAATGTAAGAGAAAGCAGGAGGGTTTTCTCAATTGTAGGTTCGGGGGATATTCCCTCAAAATTGATTGGTTATGCACTTTCGCCATTATTGATACCGCTTATTGGCTTGCCTAATTTAGTATGGCTTGCCATTGCTTCACTTGTGGTAAGCTTAGTATTGTTTAACCGCCTTATAAAAAAAGACAGGTGGGTGCATGTATTGAAAAAAACCGCTCATGATAAACATGAAGATGAACATGCCGGGCACCAGCATCAAAATATCATTAACTTCTTTTTCGATAACAGGCTCATATTTGTAATATCACTGCTGTCGGTACTAAGTTATAATGTGTATGTACTTATCGACTACACTTTC
The DNA here is from genome assembly GCA_964494815.1 of uncultured Ferruginibacter sp. Classification (GTDB taxonomy): domain Bacteria; phylum Bacteroidota; class Bacteroidia; order Chitinophagales; family Chitinophagaceae; genus Ferruginibacter. The sequence continues at coordinate 1,441 of CAZBTD010000119.1, forward strand.
ATTTCGCAGGTTAAGCTCCGTTTTGAAAAAATATCAGACCTGGCAGTTTATATAGCGATATTTTTTGCAGTAGGAAGATTGATTGCGATTTTCTTAAAACTGATTTTTACCAGCCGGGTTATTGAAAAGATTGGCATAGTTTCCTGTTTGTTTATTACACCGGTGGCATTGTTCATTTTTTGTATGCTGTTTTTTTTCTTTGAGGGCCACGAAAATTACAACGTATATATTTTTGGGTTGATGGCCTTGCTTACAGAAGTGCTTCGATCCACCATGCAGGAGCCGGTGTTTTTTATTTTATTTCAACCATTAAAGGAAAAACTGCGGTTGAAAGGGCATCTTATTGCAAAGGGTTATACACTGCCGCCATCACTTATAGTGGTAGGTGTGTCGTTGTTACTTTTTTATAATGCTGGCTTTTCAGTTAACATTATTTTCCTTGTAAAAATTCTTCTGGTAAACTTAGTTGTGTGGGTGGCTGTAGTGTTCCTTATTCAAAAGGCATATTTGCGTACACTGCACCATTCCATAGAAAAAGGCATGTTTAACAGCGATGCTAAATACCTGCATGATCAAAAGGCGATTGATATTTTGGTTAATAAAGTAAAATCGGGAAGGGAGGCTGAAGTAATTTATGCACTTGATCTTTTGAAGAAAACAAATTATTCCGGTCTTAATGATTTGCTTAGTGAACAACTGCAGCATAGCAGTAACGATGTGAGAAAATACGTTATCGGCCAGTTGGAAGCCAACGGGAAAGTTAATACCGGCAGGCTAAAACAATTACTGCAAACAGAAACAGATGCAGAGGTAAAGCAAAAGATTGTGGCAGCGCTGTGCCGCAATGATGATAAATGGCTTGAGGATATGGCAGCAAAAATGCATGAGAAAGATTTTGACACCAGGAAAACAATCATCATCAGCCTGCTAAACCACCAGGAGTTTAATTACCTGCTAAATGCTGGAAACGAAATAAACAACCTGATTCATTCAGCACAGGCAGATGAAAGAAGGCTTGCCATTAGCATCATCAGCGAACTGAAACATGTACAATTTGCAAAAGATATTGGCAGCCTTATAAATGATGATAATGAAGATGTAAGGAGAGATGCGGTAGTGGCAGCCTGCAGGTTAAAAATTGCGGCACTGCTTCCGCAGATTTTTGCATTAACCAAACATCCGGCCGAAAAACACCTGGCAATAAAAGCGTTGCGGCAATATGGCGATAAACTTTTTGATGACATTGCTGCACTGGATGAAAACGTATTGCAAGAACATACAGCTGACCTTGTAAAAATAAGCACCAGCATAAAAGGCGATCATTGCAGAAAGTATCTTGAAAAGATATTGCCGGCAATCGACAGCCATACAGGTAAAACTATCCATTCATTGTGGGCGCAGGATTATGAGCCTGATGAAGCAATGCGGAAAAAACTGCATACCGTTCTTGATAAATACCTGGCAGCAGGCCTTGCAAAAATTGAAGATTATGAAAAAGTACATTACCAGGGAGAGGAAAGGGTAATTGTGAAACAATCGCTGGTGAATGAGGTTAAAGCCGACCTGGAACAGGCGCTGAAAATATGTGCCTTACTGCACCGTGACAAAAATATTAACCGCATATTAGAACTGATAGAAATTGAAAAGCACAATAAATTGTATAACGCTATTGAAATGATAGAACTGGAGTTGCCCAGAAAAACAGCAAAAGATATCATCAGGATGTTTGATTTTGTATTAGATCCTGTAACTTTTCATAAAGCTAATACCGGGGAAAGCAGCGGTAATATTTTTAACAGGGTGCAGGCCGGCGACGATTTTAGCTATAACGCATGGACAAAATCGTTGGTGATGTACTGCTCCTGGAAAAATGGGATAGAGGAAGATATAAAAAAGTTACAGCCGGCCGTTAGTCCTCATGAGGAATTTATTGTAACAGAAACAAGGGGTTTTGTTTTAAATTCGCCAAACTAAACTATTGTATGCTACTTATAGAAAAGATATTGCTGCTGAAAAATTCTGACATATTTAAAACCTGCCGTGAAGTTGATCTCATTGACATAGCATCTATCTGTACCGAAAAACACTTTGATGCCAAAGTGACAATTTTTAAAAAAGGAGATCACGGCAACTGCATGTATTTTATTCATTCAGGCCAGGTATCCATACATGATGAAGGCCACCAGTTTGCTGTGCTGGCCGAAAATGAAATTTTTGGCGAACTCTCACTCCTTGACTCAGAACCAAGAAGTGCCAGCGCCACCACTGTAAGCGATTGCATTTTACTGAAGATAGAACAGGAGCTTTTTTATGATGTGATTGCTACCAATACTGATATTCTCAAAGGTATTATGCGTACCCTTTGCCGCAGGCTGAGAGAGCAGGACAGGATAAATGTGGAAATGAAGAAAAGCCTTGGTTAGCCGGGATTTACCAGTTTGCTTACAAATGTATGTTTTACCGGTTCCCTTAAATCACGGCTGGCTTGTGTGTGATATTGATGATGTGTTAAAAAATTGAGCTGCAGTTTTTCCCAATCTTCATTGCTGGCAACAATATTATAATGCATGAACTCTTTTCGGAGATTTTCTCCAATTGTATAAAAATCATCTCTTCCTAAATAATCAAGGTCGGCATCACAAATAATCTGCTGCAGGTGTGTTTTTGGCATCTGCGGAATTTTTGTAGCCATAATAAGGCCCTTGATAATTTCTTTGTCATGATCCGAAAAGCCAAGCCCTGCAGTAGTGGCTTCAAATATTTCACAACCTTTTATTTCATGATTAGCATACACTTTTAAAAACCCGGTATCATGAAACAGGGCGGCAAATTTCAGCAGCAGTAGTTGCTTTTTATCGGTGATGTTTTCGGCAGCAGCAATCCTTAGTGATTGTTTAACCACATCTTTAGTATGCGCCTTTGAGTGATAAGTAAGGTGTGGGCTTAACTCATCAAGCATGGCAAGCACTTTTTTCTGAATAATCTCAAAATCTTTTTCCGTCATGGAGATTGCTGTCAGTTAATACTACACTAATGTATAGAATAAAATTGTATTAAATAAAATATTTAGTCATTGTCGAAACAACATACGGAATTTACTATCCAGTGGTTGTTTTATACTCTAAGATGCAAACATGCAACAGATGGTTGCTTTTTAAAAAACATTCTATTGAAGCGGCATCAGAAAACACTGCCCGATATTTTTACATCCGCTCTTATGGTAGCTGTTTTTAATTGTTTTTCTACGGCGGCAGCATCACTTTTTAGTTGTTGCTTTTTCAGTGCCTGCAGCAAGCCTGCCAGCGACCATGCATTGTTTGGGTTTACTGTTAAATCATGCCGATATACCTTTTCAGCTTCTTTATATTGCTTCATGTTAAGCAGTACATTGCCGAGATAATGCCTTGCAGGTAACTGCCAGTCCCTTGGCTCGCCATACAGCATCCCATCTTCAATATCTGTTGCTTCTTTAAAGTATCCTTTTGCTTTTTGCAAATCATTTTTTTCTTCTGCTATTACGCCCTGCAAAATTTTTTCAGCCACACTTACTGCCGCTATACCAGGGTTAAATGCTGGCGGGCTTTCTTTTAACTGGTCATTTGATTTGGCATTTTGAACAGCAAGCAATTCTTTTTCAGCAGCAGGTTGATGTTTTTTTGCCAACGCAATACCTCTTGCAAAATGCTGCATGATGCTGGCAAACACTCTTGTTTCAGGCACTGCAGGCTCATTTAATATATTATCCCATTTACCGAAACGTACTTGTGCAAAAGTGGAAGTCATATCTATATATTGCCCCACTATACCAAAATAACCACCAGCATCTAACAGAGAAGAATCAATATGCTTACTCATTTCTTTTGCATACTTTATGGAATTGGCATATTGTCCATCCATCATGGCGCAGGCGCTTTGCATATGCTGGTTATGCAATAGGTACAAAAATGAGGCACCACTTACAGGTGCATATTTCGACAAATAATTATTGTAACCGGCAATGGCTGATTGATTTACCTGCACTCCTTTGCTGTAGTTGCCGGAGCGTATGTAGATATGCGATGGCATGTGTACCAGGTGTGATACGCCGGGCATCATTGCTCCCAGCTTATTGGCAACGCTCAAAGCTCTTTCAGGGTTAGTAGAACCCTCTACTGCATGTATGTAGTAATGATTAGCGCCGGGATTATTTGGAAAACGCTTTACCAATTTTTCCAGCACTGTTACAATTTCCGGTGTCCATGCTTTGGGTTGATAATTCCTGTCGTATAAATCCCATGGATGCTGCACCATTAATGCATCTGCATACAACGCCGCAGCGTCTGCACTGTTTGGAAATTTTGCATATACATTTTTCATTGCATCTGCATACAACTGGTTAAGGTGTTCACGGCTTTGTGTAGTATCAGCAGAGTAACGTGTTTTCATGGCGGCAATCATTGCCTGCTCTAATTGGGTGCAAGGGGCACACCATGTTTCTGCTTTCTTAATTGATTCCAATGCTTCAGGTGAAGCAGCATAACCGAGGTCATTAATGTTGGGTCCGTAAGCAAGCGCCTTGCCCCACCAGCCCATGGCAAACTTTTCATCAAACTTTACTGCTTTGTCAAATGAAGCCAGCGCTTCAATAATGTGAAAGCTGTAATACATATTGATACCTTGCTGAAAATAAATATTGGCGCTGTCGTTTGTCACCGTCACTTTCATGCGGTAGCTGCCCCAGCCTTTCAGCAGAGGTATTGGGTTATCGTCAAGATTAAGCAGCGACAAATTGGGGCTGCAGCTGATGATGTTTTTCTTTTTTAGTGAAGTTTCCTGCTGTATTGATTGATGGTTTCCTGGTACCTGTTTAAATGATTTAGTAAGGGCAACAGACAATAATGCCGTTGCTGGCAGCAGGAATAAAAAAAATTTCATTGCAGTAATAGTTTTGAAAAGGTAAGGTACGCTTTGGCTGATGAAATACAAATAGGTTTGGTAATGTTTTACATCTTTTATCTGCCAGGATAGCTTTCAATTACCATTTCTTTTCAAGTACAATGTATTTCAATCATTCTTTTGGCTGATGGTAGTCATTGAATAATGATGGCTTGCCATCTATCTTACAGAAAAAAATATGAACCATATTATTTCCATATCTTTTAAAAATGTTCTTCCACTGTTTTTACTGTTGGGTTTGTTTTCCTGCGCTACATACAATTTTTCTGACCCTTTGCCTTCAGATAAGCAAAATGTGTATGAGTTTCCGGCTGACTGGCAGGGCAAATGGCAATATGATGCGGACCACCATGCAATCATCTACAAAGACCATATTGAAATTATTTCGAAAGGTTATGATGCTGTGGTAAAGGGTGCATGGCCAAAGAAAAACGCAGTGGGGCAGCTTGTGTATCCCGGTGGTGGGGGTTATAGTGGTATGTACAAGGTAATTATGGATTCGCTAAAGCAGCCAAAAGATACGGTGCCAAACTATCTTTTAAATGACGGGCATATTTATGAAATAATGGAAGAAGGCAAGCTTGAAAAAGGATATCACTATACAATGGATAAAGATACTTTCTGGGTGCATAAAACAGATACCATTACACTCGACCTAGGACGAAATACATTCCTTAGAAAAATTGATAAAAACTTTTATGTACTGAATATACTTAACCAGGTGACAGGAATGGAAAACAGGTGGTGGCAGATAATGCTGATACAGAAAAAAGGAAAAGATACTATTGATACATGGCAATGTTCTTTCAACCTCACAAAAGAGCCTTCTATGTTTTATGAAAAATACAGCGATTATTATTTTAACAGCAACTGGAAAGCTGCGGATATTATTAAACTTATTAAACAGGGCGGTTTTGAAAAGTGCGACCCATTGAAACGTGTGCGGTAAAACAAAGATTTTCTTTTACAATGTTTTTGAGTTTGGAAATTCTGCTTGCCGGCAATATCTCTTTGCATGGCTTTACTCATTGGCTTGGTGAGAGACGTTGCTGGAAAAAGATGCATTCGTTTGCCACGAACAAAGGCTAAGGAAATCAAATTTCATTTCAATCTGGTCTTTTTTTGTTTGCCGAAATTGATTTTACAATGGACTGTCCAACTATTATTTGAATTTTGTTGTCCAGTTTATCAAGCGCAAGTTTATGAGCTTGTTTAATTAAGCTTTTTACATAGCCTCTCTGAAACGTCTCAAAATCTGTCACGGTAATATGCCTTATTCTATTGCCCGTTCCTTTTAGTAATTGTTTTGGGTCGTCAATATCAACACCATAGTCAAAACCAATATTTACATATTTGCTGTACACCGCAATGTGACAGAACATTTCTTTTTGTTTATCTGAGAGAGAATAACCAATTGCCAAAGCGTTGTAGTTATCATAAATTAATTCATTTGTGTTTGGAAAGGTATCCAAAACAAACTCTCTCAGCTTTAAAGCGATTGCCTGAACCTTTTTGTCAAATGGTGTAAGAAACTTAATTAAATCTTTAATCGGTTCTCTTGCCATGGGGAGTGTCAATTTATGCTTGCAGCCAACGGTTTATGTATTGGAGATGCTGAGCATTTGGACAACATCAGCCCAACATTTATACAAATGCCCACGTTTTTGGTTTTACGGTTCAATTATTATTTTTTGAGTTGCTTTTTCATAAGGAGTCTCAATAGTTATGAAATAAATACCCCCCTTATCAAGGTTGCTAATTTTTCGTTGAAATGTATTTTCTCCAACTTTCAAATTCTTCATCACTTTTTCTTCTATTTTTTTGCCATCATTACGATACAGGGAAATTTTAGTTTCTGCTATTTTTGTCAGTTGAAATTTTACTGTTAATACACCTTCGTTTGTGTTAGGATAAACATTGATTTGTAATGTTCCAATACTTTGTTCGTTTAAATCATCCACACCCAATGCTGTATTTTTAATAACATATACTTTGAATATCTGACAGCTTGCACTGCTTTGTGTTCCATCGTTTGTCCAAAAAATATTGGCAGCAGTACTACTAATGCCACCATAAATATAGCCAACCATTGTACTATCTGCTGTAAACTGATCAAGTTTCAGCACTTCATTATTATAATGAGGAATTGATTTGTCCATAATAAACTCTGAACCTGCTCCTAATAAAGAAGGCATTTCTATTGGAAGTTTATACTCTGACATTGTTCCAGCCAAATTTCTTGTAACTCTTGCAATTGTTTTTACAAATGGAACATTATTGTCTTGCACTAATACACCAGCACTATCGCAGTATTGTGCAATACCTCCAAAAAAAACATTGTGCATTTCATTGCTTGTGGCAGAATACATTGGCAATACTGCACAATGGTAATGATTGTAATACTGCTGAAACGCATTGTTCAAATAGTAATTTTTACTATCTACAGTAACAGATTTTAGAAAAGGTAAATCAACTGTTGGTTGAAAAACACCCGAAAACATTGTAATTCCCTCCTGGCCATTGGGCAATATTTGTGGTTCAGCGTTGTAGTCTCTTTTGTGTAGTTTTAAAGCATCTTTAAAAGAAGGTAAGTGAGTTATCAAAATAGTTGTTCCATTATCAGATATGGTAAATTTCCTTATGGCGTTTGTATATTTTTGTACAAATCCTGGTCCGTGATTTGGCCCCATAGGATTATAACTACCATCAAAACTTTGTCCTCCTAATAAGTAGTATGTGTTGTAAATTTTTAGTAGCCTGCCACCCGTAACTTTAAATAGAGGGTCTGTAATTTGTCTGAAAAATGTAGTAAAATTATTGTTTGAAATAACTGCTGAAATTACATCCGGCACTTTAATGGCAGTTAACTTTGAGAAAGTGGTATGGTCGTCAAGAGCTGCACTATATCCATAGCCACCTGTAACATACAAATAATCTCCTTCTTGATAAAAGTTCATATTCGTAGCACTTAGTTGTTCTTGAATAGTAGTTGGTAATGAAGTTAAAGGTGCTGTCCATTTTTGCAGGGACACAGGGTCTATAACTATAAGTTGATTGTTATGCCCTGCAATATCAAAACTTGCCCAAGGTTGTCTTTGGTGAAGTCCGTCAAGTCGTCCACCAACAATTAGCCATTTTCCATTATGTTGTCCAACTGCAAAAGACTGAAGCCCTCCAAGACCGGAAATGTTGATAGGTTCCAAATAAATATTGAATGGTGCTGTTTGTGCAAGGGTGTTTAATGAAACTAAAACTCCTGATGCGAATACTAATTGTTTAAATCTTTTTATCATTTTATTATCTGTTGAGTTTTCTATTGCCGTTCGCTACGCTTGCAACTAACTCTTGTATTGCTGCAATTAAAAATATACTATTGCGGCAATCCAGCCAAAATAAGCTGCATT
>CAZBTD010000120.1:0-9650 GCA_964494815.1 uncultured Ferruginibacter sp.
GATTGAATGCGCCACGTGGCGGCCTGGGAGGGAATGCCATATTTATTTTGCTTACTGTTTGTATCCGGTTTTTACAAACAAGATAAAGCGTAGTTGTTTTTTATTTTTTTAATCACTACCGGTTTTTAGTTTCTTAAAACTAAAAGCTATTTTGTAAATATAGCTCTTTTTTACTTTTGCCTTTTTACTTTTTACTTTTTACTTCCTCATTTACAAAGGCAATAAATTCATCAATGTCCTTCACTCCAATATCACCCTGCCCCTGCCTTCGTACCGCTACTTTATTTTCGTTCATTTCTTTTTCGCCAATTACAAGCATAAGGGGAATTTTATCTAATTCAGTATCACGTATCTTCTTGCCAATTTTCTCATTCCTGTCATCAATTTCTGCTCTAATGTCTGCTACCTTTAACTGCTTTAATACTTCTTCACAATAGGGAATAAACTTATCGCTGATAGGCAACAGTTTTACCTGTGTTGGGGTAAGCCACAAAGGGAATTTACCAGCACAATGCTCAATTAATACGGCTACAAAACGCTCCATACTTCCAAACGGAGCCCTGTGTATCATCACTGGCCTGTGCTTCTGGTTGTCTTCACCGATGTATGTCAAATCAAAACGTTCAGGCAAATTATAATCTACCTGTATAGTTCCTAATTGCCATTTGCGCCCAATAGCATCCTTCACCATAAAATCGAGCTTGGGGCCATAAAAAGCAGCTTCGTCATATTCAATCACAGTATTTAACCCTTTTTCAGCAGCCGCTTCAATAATCGCTTGCTCCGCAAGATTCCAGTTTTCTTCACTGCCAATATATTTTGCCCTATCTGTTTTGTGGCGCAAAGAAATTTGTGCAGTATAATCTGTAAAACTTAGTGAATTGAAAACATACAGCACCAAATCAATTACTTTCTTAAACTCATCTTTCACCTGCGCAGGCATACAAAATAAGTGTGCGTCGTCCTGCGTAAAGCCACGAACCCTTGTAAGGCCATGCAATTCGCCATGCTGCTCATAACGATAAACGGTTCCAAACTCTGCTAAACGCAATGGCAAATCTTTATAACTACGGGGTGATGTTTTATAAATCTCACAATGATGAGGACAGTTCATTGGTTTTAAAAAGAACTCCTCTCCTTCCTGTGGTGTTTTTATCGGCTGAAAACTATCCTTGCCATATTTTTCATAATGGCCCGAAGTGACATATAAATTTTTGTGGCCGATATGTGGTGTAATAACAGGAACATATCCAATTTCCAATTGTGCCTTTTGCAAAAACTGTTGCAGCCTGTCTCTCAACATTGCGCCTTTAGGCAACCACAATGGTAAACCCATTCCCACTTTTTCAGAAAATGCAAACAACTCCAGTTCTTTTCCTAATTTCCTATGGTCCCGCTTTTTTGCTTCTTCTAATAAAACAAGGTATTCATCCAGCTCCTTTTGAGAAGGGAAAGTAATACCATAAATACGGGTAAGCATTTTATTTTTCTCATCATTGAGCCAGTAAGCGCCGGCAACATTGGTAAGTTTTATTGCTTTTATAAAACCAGTATTAGGAATATGTGGCCCACGGCATAAATCAGTAAAATTGCCCTGTGTGTAAAAAGTTATTTCGCCATCATTGAGCCTGTCAATAATTTCTAATTTATAGGGGTCTCCTTTATCTGTAAAATATTTTATTGCATCGGCCTTATTTACCTCTTTTCTTTCATACACACTGTTGTTCTTTGCCAGCTCCTGCATTTTCTTTTCAATCTTTGCCAAATCTTCTTCGCCTAGAGCTTGTCCACCTAAATCAACATCATAATAAAAACCTCTTTCCCCCGGAGGGCCATAACCAAACTTTACACCCGGATAAAAAGATTCCAATGCTTCTGCCATTAAGTGGGCAGAAGAATGCCAGAAAGTTTCTTTTCCGTCGGTATCATTCCAGGTAAGTAATTGCAAAGTTGAGTCTTCGTTAATGGGGCGGCTGGCATCCCACACTGCTCCGTTTACTTTTGCAGCCAATACCTTTCTTGCAAGCCCTTCGCTAATGGATTTTGCAATATCCATTGATGAAATGCCTTTCTCATATTCTCTTACCGAGCCATCCGGCAGTGTAATTTTAATCATATCCTTATTTCTATTCCTTTAATTTTGGCGGCAAATTTAACGAAGTCTTTGCGAAGGAAATGCATATCCAAAATAACTTTGCTTCATTATTTTGTATTTAATTTTAAGAGATTGGTTAAAGCACTGTTGAATATGAAAAAAATTATACTTGCTGCCTTTTTTTATTTTACCACGTTAAATGTTTTTTCACAAAAGATAAATGGACAGTGGCATGGCTACTTCAACAGCAAAGGAGATATTGTGCTGTATGGTTCTGGTGATACCGAATATGTGTTGGAACTTGAAATTGACGGTACCAAAGTAAATGGCTTTTCTTACTCTTATTTCCAGGGACGCCGCTACTATGTTATTTGCAAAATTGAGGGCACTTATTATCCTGCCAGCAAGAAAATAAAAGTGATAGAAGTAGAAAGGGTAAAAGGTTTTACACCACCCGATTTTTCCGATTGTTTCCAGATACATTATCTCTCTTATCAAAAAGAAGGCAACCAGGAAGAGTTGAGCGGAAAATGGATAACAAAGCCGGGACAACCAGGTTCTGGCTGCGGAGATGGCAGCACCACCTTGGTAAGAAGGACACTCAATAAAAGTTTGTCTCAGTTCAACAAAAAAAGCACCCAGCAACCAGTTACCAAAAAACCGGCACCGAAAACTAATAACACTATTGCATCTGCAAAGCCTAAAAACAATAACCCTGTTACAGCACAAACAAAACCAGCTGTAAAAAAACCTGCAACAAAAGTGCCCGGCAAGCCAGTTACAAAACCAATACCCCCCATTGCGAAAGCAGACCCAACAAAAGATCCTTTGTCAAAAGACCCAGACAAAATAGAACCGGCAGAAATAAAAAAAGTGGAAACAACGGGTATTAAAGCCGATATGAGCTTTGAGAAAAGAAAAGCCGATATTTTAAAAACCATACAATTGGATAATGAAACCTTCAGAGTGGATTTGTATGATAATGGCGAAGTTGATGGCGACAGTATATCACTTTTTTACAATAATAAATTACTATTGTCCCACAAGCGCCTGAGTGAAAAAGCCATTACACTTAACCTTTCGGCAACCGACAGCGATGCGGTAAATGAATTGACTATGTATGCCGAAAACCTGGGTGAGATACCCCCAAACACAGCCCTGATGGTAGTAACGGACGGCGATAAAAGGTATGAAGTACGCATAGCTTCCGACCTGAAAAACAGTGGTACCATCCGCTTTATCCACAAGCCTAAAATACCACAATAATTACCCTGCGGCGACGTTATAAGAAGGTAAATTATCAATCCGTTTAAGTATAAATTTACTTTCTTATGAAAACAATTCTATCCATCGTGTGCCTTGCCTTGCTGGCAAGTTGTACAAAAAAAGGAGTTACAGAGCCCGTAGCACTTGATAAAGCAGCCGGAAAATGGAGCATCAATGCCATCCGCTACCAAATAAGCAACGGCTCACCCTCACACCAGGACAGTACCGTTCCCTGGAGGCCCAATCCTGAAAATTTTGTGACTTTTGATGGAGTGGCAGCACTGCAATATTCATTTAACAGCCCCAATGTATTAGGGGGAGATTATAACTTTATAGGAAACGATTCTATCAGCATTACTATTAATCACCAAACCACCAGGTGGAAGATATTACTGCTTACAGGCACTAATTTTAATATTGAATCTACATCAACCAGTAATCCTTCATTCCCTGGCTCAACGGTAAAAACATTTCAGGGTTTTGTAAAATAAATAATTGAAAATATTGAGATAAATACCCTGCATACAGCAGGGTATTTTTTATTCACAAGCCTGTCAGAATTTGAAATTAAAAGTAACAGCAGGTATGATGGGAAAAATACTCACCTGCTTTGCCTGCACTTTCAGGTTGTTATCATTTAAAGAGCCTTCCTGGTCAAAGTAAATGAAATATGGATTTTGACGGCTGTAAACATTGTAAATACTAAACACCCACTCCGTTTGCCATTTTTTTCTTGTTTCGTTTTTCTTTGGTGAGTTAATAGCAGAAAAATCGAGGCGGTGATAAGCTGGCAAGCGATATTGATTAATACGGCTATACTCCTGCGTTAATACCCCGTTTACGAAATAGAAACGTACCGGCAGACTGGCTGCATTGCCGCTGCCATATACAAATGTGCCGGATAGTTTCCAGCGCTTATTCAATTGATAAATAGCTACGACGCTCATATCATGCCTGCGATCATATTTAGCAGGATACTTTGAGCCGTCTTCATTTAAAGAAGGAAATTTTCTCCATGTCCAGCTTAAAGTATATCCAACCCAGCCGGTAAGCCTGCCCCTTGTTTTATTGACAAAAAATTCGGCGCCATAGCTCCATCCTTTACCAAACACAAATGAATTTTCTGTATCATCCAGTGTATTAGGTGTATAACCTTCTTTGTATTCAATCTGGTTTTCCATGGTTTTATAATACAACTCCACAGAAGTTTCATACATATTGTCTTTAAAATTTTTAAAAACACCGGTAGCATACAACCAGCTTTTTTGCGGTTGCACTATATTAGTACTTGGCACCCATAAATCAGTAGGCAATGTGGTGCCTGAGTTGCTTACAAGATGTGTGTATTGCAGGTTTCTTGTAACAGATGCTTTAATGGATGTTTCATCATTAATGGCAAACCGCATAGTAAGCCTTGGCTCAAAACCGCCATATAATTTTACTGTTTGCCCGTTTTTATATTCCACACTGTCTATCCGGTTATTGTTTTCGTCGGTGGTGTAAATTTTATATTCTCCCATTTGCCTGAACCAGCTATAGCGTACACCGGCATTAATCTTTAATTTATCGCTTAATTCCCAATCGTCCTGGAAATACAACGCCCCTTCCTGTGCTTTTTTTACCTGTGCATTGTTAGGTTTAAATACAATCGAGTCCTGTGAGCCACTAACTACAGACGGTTGGTAGCGGTGAATGGTGAAAGCGCCGCCAAACTTTACTTTGTGGCCAGTGAAAGGATATAAATCAAAATCCTGTTTAAAACTAATATCCTTAATACCCGATGATAATTTTACTTTAAAATCATTTTGTGCTGCTTCAAAATCAAAATTGTATTTATTAAAAACAGCCGTGGTATTGCCAAACAATCTTTTATTAAACACATGATTGTAACGTATCGTGCCGGTGGCATTTCCCCAGGGAATATGTACATCGAGGTTGCGGCCGCCATTTACAAAATCAAACACATCCCTCCCGAAATAACCGCTTATGTACAGCCTGTCTTTTTCCGAAAACTTGTAATTCATTTTTGCATTAAGGTCGTAGAAATAATAACCGCTGCCTTTGTACTGGCTGGTGCTTTTTATAAATGGTTTTGTAAGGGCATCGATATATGTGCGCCGGGCAGAAATAATAAAGGATGCTTTGTCTTTTTTCAACGGGCCTTGTATCGAAATCCGTGATGCAATCAAACCAATACCTCCATCCACCTGCATTTTTTTGTCATTGCCTTCTTTCATCGCAATATCCAGCACACTACTGAGCCTGCCACCATACTGAGCTGGCATGCCGCCTTTTATCAGCGATACATTCTTGATGGCATCTGCATTAAAAATGGAAAAAAAACCAAATAGATGTCCAGTGTTGTAAACAATAGCATCATCCAGCAAAATTAAATTTTGATCTGGCCCGCCTCCACGTACATAAATGCCTGCACTGCCTTCGCCTGCATTGCGTACCCCCGGCAGCAATTGAATTGTTTTTAATAAATCAACCTCTCCTAAAAAAGCCGGTACCGATTTTATTTGTTCAATAGGCAATACAAATTTTCCCATCTGTGCATTCTTCACGTTCACATCCCTTTTTTTAGAAGTAATCACCACTTCATCCATGGCTGTACGGGGAGCAAGATCAAAGTTGGTTTGAATATCCTGTGTAAGTTGTACTTCTATGGCCTTTGGCTGATACCCGGCATAAGAACATTGTACTGTGTAAGTACCCTCGTTAAGTGTGAGTGAGAAAAAGCCAAAACTGTTTGTACTCACCCCTTTGGTGAGCCCTTTAACAGCTATGGTGGCACCAATAAGTGTCTCACCATTTTTTATATCTTTTGCATATCCGCTGATGGTGTATCTTTTTTGCGCCAGCGAACAAAGTGGCAGCATAAGCAGTACGGATAAAAACAAACTGAACCTCATAAGCAGGTGAAAAATTATTTAGAAACCCATTTAAAGTTTATTACAAAAAAGTTATTGTGCTTTTATGCTGTCCTGTGTTTCGCCGCAGTGCAACATGGATGATTTATACTCAGGATGATTTTTGCCAAGGTATGGATTCACTACTTCCTCCACATTGCTTATCCAGTTGGCGCTTGTATTTTCACCAAAAGGCATACCGCAGTTTTGCCAGTACAAAGTTTTTCCCTCGTAATGAATTGTTTTTAACAATGGGTATAAATTCTCACTTAAATCTTTTAAATCGTGCCGCATATCGGTAATGGTTTGGCTGCGGCCCATACTTTCAAGATTTGATTTGATAGACGCCAATTGATCTGTGGCTGTTTGAAAAATAGCCGTGGTATCTTTTTTCAGTTCATCAAGGCTGAACCTGTTTATAAAACCAGCAAGGGTTGTTGATTGTTGCTTGGCAGCAAAACTATCGGCGTTTACAAAGGCATCTGTTAATGTAAAGTAATTTTGCAAGAGGGAGTCAACACTTTTATTAAAAGCTTCTGAATGCTTTTTTGTAGCCAATGGCTGTTGCTTAGGCCCCTGCGGCTCATCGTTACCCCTGAACTTAAACCAATATATTGCAAATGCTGCCACTACAAGCAGTAGAAGAAAAATTACCTTTTTCATGTTGGTATAAAATTTTTGGCAAAGCTAAAGGATAACAATCATTTGCAGGGAATAGTTTACAGTTTCTGTTACTTTTGCGGCTGTTTTCAATAATGGCTGTTGGCCTGTAAATAAAAACTCAATACATCATATAACAATATGCTTCTCGGTTTACAAAACGTAACATTTGAATTTGGCGCAAGAACAATTGTGGAAGATGCTACCTGGCATATACAACCCAACGAACGTATCGGGCTTATTGGATACAACGGCACCGGCAAATCAACTTTATTAAAAGTACTCACACGCCAGTATCTGCCCAGCAAAGGAACTGTAGAACAGGGAAGGGAAACAACCATCGGTTTTCTTCACCAGGACCTGCTGAGTTTTGATACAAACGATTCTGTACTGGAAGTGGCCATGGGCGCTTTTGAACGGGTGAAACAATTAGAAAAAGAAATTGAACAACTCGGTATTGAACTGGAAAAAACCGGCGATGAAAACCTGGCGATGAAATATGCAGACCTGCTGCATGAAATGGAAGTATTAGATGGCTACAGCATTCATCATAAAACAGAAGAGGTATTGCAGGGCCTTGGCTTCAGCAACGAAAGTTTAAGTAAGCCTTACAAACTATTCAGCGGTGGCTGGCGCATGAGGGTATTGCTGGCAAAAATGATTTTGATGAAGCCGGATGTATTGCTGCTTGATGAACCTACCAACCACCTTGATATGCCCAGCATTGAATGGCTGGAAAAATATTTGGTGCATTACCAGGGCGCTGTAGTGGTGGTAAGCCACGACCGTTATTTTCTTGACCGCATGGTAAATAAAATTGTAGAGTTGTACCAACAACAATTACATTTTTATACTGGCAACTATTCTTACTATGAAACAGAAAAAGCCCTGCGTATTGACATACAGCAAAAGGCTTACGAAAACCAGCAGGATTATATAAGGCAACAGGAAAGAGTGGTAGAACGCTTTAAAGCAAAAGCCAGCAAGGCGGCAATGGCGCAAAGCATCATCAAGAAATTAGATAAACTCGAAAGAGTAGAAAACGTAGAACTGGAAAGACCGAACATCAAAATCAATTTTTTGATTGACAAACAACCAGGCAGGATATTATGCTCATTAAAGCATGTAAGCAAGAGTTTTGGCGATATACAAATTTTAGAAAACACCGGTGCCGAAATTGACCGTGGTGATAAGGTGGCATTGATTGGTGCTAATGGAAAAGGCAAATCAACACTGCTTAGAATTATTGCCGGTACAGAGCAAATAAGTGGTGAAAGAATTTGGGGGCACAATGTGGAAGAATCATTTTATGCCCAGCATCAACTGGAAGCATTAAATGTGAACAACGATATTTTAGAAGAGATGAAGGAAAGCCGCAGCGGCAAAACAGATTTGGAGTTGCGTAGTTTGCTGGGATGCTTCTTATTCAGCGGCGATGACGTGGAAAAGAAAATTAAAGTATTAAGCGGTGGTGAAAAAGCAAGGGTGGCATTGGCAAAAACAATTGTAAGCAAAGCCAACTTTTTAATGCTGGATGAACCTACCAACCACTTGGATATGCATTCTGTTGAATTGCTGATTGAGGCTTTGAACAGGTACGAAGGCAGTATTGTACTTGTAAGCCACGACCGTTATTTCATCAGCCGCATAGCAAATAAGATTTGGGAAATAGAAGACCATAAAATTGTAGAGTTTAAAGGCACATATGCAGAGTGGGAAGAATGGAAAGCAAAGAGAGAAGCGGCAAAAAATGCAAAAGTTAAAAGTGAAGAAATTAAGAAGCCTGAAGAGAAAAAAACTGTAGTGGTTGAAGAAGCACCGAATAACAAATCACAAATACCAAATAATTCCATAGATAAGGAATTAAAAAAAGAATACCAGAAACATAAGAACCGCTTTAACCAACTGGAAGAAAAAATAGCACAGCTCAACAAGCAAAAAACTGAACTGGAAGCCGCCATGGCATCACCCGATACCTATGCCGATAAAAACAAGTTTCAGCAAACAGAAGCGTCGTATAACAAGGTTACAGCGGAGCTTTCCCTGCTGAATAAAGAATATGAAACGGTATTTGAAAAAGTGATGGATCTGGAAGAAAAGATGGGGTGAAAAAATCCTCCTTAAATCCCAGAACCTGCCACTTGGGCTTACCCTGCTGGCACATGTACCCTACTCGTCATTTACCAAAGCCCGGTTCCATTCATTCTCTGCCAATTTTGCACAAAATCCCCCATGGCATAATGATTGACAAATACAGGTGAACTAAAAAATTCAACAATCATGGGAAAAATTATAGGTATAGACTTAGGAACAACCAATAGCTGCGTTGCCGTAATGGAAGGCAACGAGCCGGTGGTGATAGCCAACGACGAGGGCAGGCGTACAACCCCGTCCATCGTGGGTTTCCTGAAAAACGGGGAGCGTAAAGTTGGTGACCCGGCTAAAAGGCAGGCTATTACCAATCCGCAAAACACCATTATGAGTGTGAAGCGTTTTATGGGCCGTCGCTTTGACGAAATAAACGAAGAAAAAAGCCACTGGAGCTACAAGACTGTGCAGGGTGACAATAATACCGTTCGTATTGACATAGATGGCAGGTTATATACACCGCAGGAAATAAGTGCGATGGTATTGCAGAAAATGAAAAAAACGGCGGAAGATTATCTTGGCCAGGAAGTAACAGACGCAGTAATTACCGTGCCTGCTTACTTTAACGA
>CAZBTD010000121.1:0-9411 GCA_964494815.1 uncultured Ferruginibacter sp.
GATTGATGAGTGCTGGCGAAATTGCTGCTGATTTCAGTAAAATGCTTGCAAGCATATTTTTATTTAACCCAACGATAAAAATAATTTTTACGATAAGCCCGGTTCGGCATTTAAGAGATGGTTTTGTGGAGAACAACCGCAGCAAAGCTGCACTTATTCAAGCCATTCATGAACTGGTGGATGCAGATGAAAGATTATTTTATTTTCCGGCGTACGAACTGGTAATTGATGATTTAAGGGACTACCGTTTTTTTGCAGAAGATATGGTGCACCCAAACTATGCTGCCACCAATTATGTGTGGGATAAGTTTATCAGTACTTGTATTGATGAACCATCACAGCAATTGATGAAAGAGATAAACATCATTAATGCTGCAAGAAGTCATAAGCCCTTCAATCCATCATCGGAACAGCATAAAAAGTTTTTACAAACTAATCTTGAAAAAATAAAACAACTACAGGCAAAACACCCACATTTAAATTTTGAGGAAGAGAAAAATTATTTTTCTGTTTAATTGAGGCAATACGATTTTATTTCCTGAAATGCAGTTCGTTCTTCAGTGTTTCCACTACATTAAAAATAATTGGGCAAACACTATAATACATCATGATGCCAAAAAGACGGTTGGTAAAATTGTCTTTATCCAAATACGGAAACTCACGGCAACCTTCAAACCGGTGCTCATAGATACTGCATTTGGTGCCGGTTAAAAAATGGCAGGGGATGCGGTTTATTACCATTTGCCCTTCGGCGCTTTCTTCCAAATATTTTTCTTTGAGATCAGTAACAGTTGTTTGTAAATGTGCCGAAAGGCTATTGGCTTCTTCTGCAGTTACATTTATCATTAAGCTTTTACAACAGTTGCCACAGGCGGTACAGTCAATTTGTGGCGCAATTGTATCATTCAGTCGATGAACAATAATGTCAATTTTTTTGCCATTGCCATTCTTCAAAAAAAATCTGAAACGGTCATTCTCATGCTCCCTTTGATCGGCAAAAAATTTTATTTCATCAAGATTGGTAACAAGTGGCAGCAAGGCAAATTATTTAAAGAAATGATTGAGAGCTTTGGCAACACCATCATTGTTGTTGCTGTCTGTTATGTAGCCTGCGCCTGCTTGTATTTCTTTTGGCGCATTGCCCATAACCACACCCATGCCTGCAAATTCAATCATTCCCACATCATTATAATTATCGCCTACAGCTATGGTTTCGTTTTGTGAAATGCCGTACATATCCATAATAAATCGCATGGCATTTACTTTTGAAGCATCAGGGTGCATAGCTTCCACATACTTTGGTTGCGATTTATAAATATTTAAACTGCCATTAAATATTTGCAGCATTGATTTTTCTACTTCAAGTATTACTTCCGGGTTACCGGCAATGAGTATTTTGTTAGGACCGGTTTGCTTTTGTTCCCACACCTGCATAGTTTTTTTAAAAGACTGTATGGTAACAGGTACCGGTGTTATTTTTTGTTCCTTCTTTATAGCGGCAGTTTCCTGGCTGGCATACCAATCCATCTGGCTGTAGTACATAGCCGATACAGGAAATTTTTCGGATAAATCGTGTATGGCGCCTGCGCCAGGCAAAGGCATATTCACCTGGTAAATAATTTTCCCTTTGTGATAAATATAACTCCCGTTAAGACTTACCACAGGTATATCATCAGGAAAAATACTTTTTGTAATATGCAGCATTCCATGCAGCGGCCTTGCCGAAATTGGGACGATGAGAATACCTTTATCAATTAAGTTTTTTATAACCTGTTTGGTTGTATGGCTAACTGTGTGATCTTTCCGCAGCAGCGTGCCATCCATATCAGTAAAAACGGCTTTGTACATAAGCAGTAAAAAAGTTAGCTAAAGTATGAATGGATTGCAGCTTAAAAAAATATTTCACCTGCAAACAAACAATCCCGGCATTAAGCCGGGAGCTGTTTTTTTGTGCTGGTAAATACGGATTAAAATATCTTACAGGTTAATTCCCAAAAATGAGAGCAGGTTCAGCCTTCCAGCAATTGTTTTTCTGCTTGCCTTTTTATGCATAATCGCATCCTCAGCTTTTGTTTTTTCTCTATTGGCATTTAATGTATAGCCAAGTGTTGGCAGCGTTACTGAAATTCCCTGGTGCTGTACGGTAACTGTATGGTTGTTATAGCCAGTTATATTCTTTTCTGTCACACTTATTTTTTCACTGGTTTTTACAGCTGTTTTTTCAACTTTTACTGAGCTGTAATTCTCACACATATTTTTAATGGCATTTATTTCTTCGTTGCTGATAATTGCTGGCTTGTTTTTCCAGTATAGTGGGTTTACCACAAATGCAAGGCGGCTAATTTTTTGCAAATCTGCGGCTTTCGTTTTTACAAAAATATAAGAGCCAAACAAAGGGCCATATTCTCTTGAGCTTCTTGATACATTTTTTCGCTCTATAACTGTGAAGGGACAAAAATTTTCTATTCCTTTTTTATTAAGAACAGATATTACTTTTCGCTCCCTGTTGCTACGGGTACAGATGACATACCAATTTTGTTCCATTGTGTTTTCTTTTAGAGTGTCGATTAAAATGTTTATGTTGTACCAGTGTAACCCAGTTTGATGCCATAGGTATTAGCATCTGAAAATCAATGCTTTAGGTGAGTATATAGAAATGGTTTATTCCTTTATATGGAATCAAATTGTATTAAAAGGAAAGACGGAACTGTATCAAATAAAAAAACCGGCTATTGCCGGTTTTACCTTTTGGGGATAGTGAGTTTAAGCCTGTTTTACTAATTGTATTTCTGCATGAATCTTTACTTCTTCGCTAACCATTACGCCGCCAGTTTCAAGTACTGCATTCCAGTTAAGGCCAAAATCTTTACGATTTAGTTTCCCATTAAGGCTAAAGCCTGCCTTGGTATTACCCCATGGGTCTTTTACTATGCCGCCAAATTCAGCATTCAGTTTTACAGGATGTGTTACGCCATGCATGGTTAAATCCCCGGCTAATTCATATTCGCCATCACCTTTGTCTGCAAATTTTGTTGCAGTAAAGCTCATTTTAGGGAATGCTGCGGCATCAAAAAAGTCAGCGCCTTTCAGGTGTGCGTCACGCTGTTCGTTGTTAGTACTTACGGAATTGGTATCTGCACTAAAATCAATTTTTGCATTATAAAAATTATCACCTTCTGTTTCTGCAGAAGCAGTAAATGATGTAAAGTGCCCCGAAACATTGGTGAACATAAGGTGTTTTACTTTAAATCCAATTTCTGAGTGTGTTGGGTCTAATGACCATTTAGTAATTGCCATGATTATTGTTTTTTATGTTTTTAATTAATTTGACAATACAAAATTGCAACAACTGGCATACCCAATCCATTGAACTAGGACAAGAAATTAAAAAATGGAGCTGAAATTATTTTTTTGCCAGTTTAGCCCTCACCTTACTTAAAAACTCAGGGCTGATGCCAAGATAGGAAGCAATGTAATGTTGAGGTACCCTTTGTGGTATAGAAGGATATTTCTTAATAAACTCAAGGTATTTTTCCTGGGCTGGTTTTGCTATCGTAGAAACAAGCCTGTTTACCATTGAGCCAAGACTGCGTTGTAGCATCATGCGGAAAACCCTTTCAAACTTTGGTATTTCTGCCAGAAGCATTTCTTTGGTAACTGGGTTAAACATCATTATTTCGCAATCTTCAAGTGTTTCAATAAAAAAGTTACTTGGCTTTTGCTCATAAAAACTAATTACATCACCCACCCACCAGTCTTCCACAGAAAACATGAGGGTTACCTCAAAACCGTTTTCATCAATATAGTAAGTACGAACACAGCCCTTATTGATATAACCCTCAAAATTGCATATCTCACCTTCCTGCAGCAGGTATGTTTTTTTAGGAAAATTTTTTACCTGCAGCAATTCATTCATCCTTGCCAGTTCTTTTTGTGTAAACACAGCACTTTTGCTTACGTTTTTATTTATGTTTTCAAACATGGATGCAAAAGTATGAAAGCTGCAATAAAAACGTCGCCAGCGTTTGCAAACCGTGGTGACGGTTTTTACAGAAGCAGCAAAGTAATTTTATTATACTTTTGAAAAGTAATGAACAGCGAAATAGAATATTACAGCAGTCACAGCAAACTCCATTTTATTGGTAAAGAGAACCAGGCTATAATAAAACAAAGCAAAGTACTGGTGATTGGTGCTGGCGGTTTGGGCTGCCCTTGTTTGTTAGCCCTGGCAGGCGCTGGTGTTGGCGTTATTGGTATTGCCGATTTTGATTATGTTGCTGCTTCAAATTTGCACCGGCAAACCCTGTATTCTTTAAATGATACTGAAAAGAAAAAGGTTTTAGTTGCAGCGGAACGTCTTTCTCAATACAATCCATTTATAAACATTGTAGCGCATGATATATATGTACATCCGGAAAATATTATCGACTTGTTGCAACAATATAATATAGTTGTTGATTGCACAGATAATTTTATAGCCAGGTATCTTATAAATGATGCCTGTGTGTATTTAAACAAGCCGTTGATATACGGCGCTATTCACCAGGCAGAAGGACAAGCGACAGTGTTTAATTACAATGGCTCAGCCACGTTACGTTGTTTGTTTCCTAAAGACGATAATGATACTACCCAAAACTGTGCTGATATTGGTGCTTACAATATTACTACAGGAATCATTGGTTTGTTGATGGCAAACGAAGTAATTAAAATAATAACAAAGCAGCAGGATGTGCTGGTTGATACCTTGTTGAGTATTGATGCATTGAAAGGTGTTACAATGAAACTGCAGTATAAATTAAATGCTGAAAGTTTGGTAAAGAGTAAAGAACGTTTTGCAAAAAAGAAGTAATCTTATGATACAGGTGAGCCAGCTATATATTTATCCCATTAAATCCTTAGGTGGCATTTCGCTTACTTCTGTAAATATTACCGACAGGGGCTTTGAATACGACAGGAGATGGATGTTGATTGATGAGAATAATCATTTTCTTACACAGAGGGAATTTGCAGCAATGGCGTTAATACAGGTTGAGGTAAAAGAAAATGGATTAAAAGTTTTTCACAAGGCAAATAAAAATGATTTTATCATTGTTCCTTTTACGCCATCAAAAAATGAAAGGGTTAAAACTAATATCTGGGAAGTTCCATGTAATCCTTTATTGGTGAGTGATGAAGTGGATGGATGGTTTACCAAAGTGCTGGAGGTAAATTGCAGGCTAGTGTATATGGATGACGATACGCAGGTGCCGGTTGATGAAAGATATAGTATAAATAACAGTCTTACCAGTTTTTCAGATGGTTATCCTGTGCTGATGGTAAGTGAAGCATCATTAATGGATTTGAATAACCGGATCGGTGAAGAATTACCCATCAACCGCTTTCGTCCTAATCTTGTTATCAGCAACACAGAAGCTTTTGAAGAAAATACTATGGAAGAGTTTGAGATCAACGGGATAAATTTTTATGGTGTAAAGCCAAGCGCAAGATGTGTTGTTACAACAATAGATCAAAACACTGCGGCAAAAGGTAAAGAGCCATTAAAAACTTTAGCTACTTACCGAAGTATGAATAATAAGATTTACTTTGGAGAGAATGTGATTGCTGCATCAACAGGAATTGTAAGTGTAGGAGACAACATAACAGTATTGAAAACAAAAGAAAGTTTATTTCATCAATCATGAGAGACATAACACATAAACAAATTTCTTTACGAACTGCAAAAGCAATTGGTGTTTTGTTTTGTTCGCCAGCCACAATTGACTTAATTAAAAACAATCAATTGCCAAAAGGAAATTTATTTGATGTGGCAAGGGCAGCAGGATTTGTTGGAGCAAAACAAACTCCGCAATTGCTGCCGCATTGCCATCCGGTAAATATTGACGGCATGGATATTCATTTTGATTTTTTAGATAAACATGACCATGTAGAATATTTTGATGAAGCTGTTTTTAAAAGAACAGGTATTGTAATAACTGGCGAAGCAAAATCGATTGGAAGAACGGGAATAGAAATGGAGATGCTGACATCAGTAAGTGTTGCAGCACTGGAAATGTATGATATGCTGAAACCAGTTGATAAACAATTAGAGATTGGCTGTATAAAATTATTGGAAAAGAAAGGTGGTAAAAGCGACCGGGATAAATTTATAAAAGGAAATCCCACCTGTGCAATATTGGTTTGCTCAGATTCAACTGCGGCAGGGGAGAGAGAAGACAAAAGTGGTAAACTGATAAAGGAAGTATTGGTCTCATTGAATGTTCCGGTAGTTAATTATAAAGTTGTAGCTGACGATATTGAACAAATTCAGCATGAAATAATGAAATGGGTGAATGATGATATCCAGTTCATATTCACAACAGGCGGAACAGGAGTTGGCCCCAATGATGTAACAACTGAAGCAGTGAAGGAAATAATAACAAGAGAAGTGCCGGGTGTTGCAGAAGCCATGCGTACGTATGGACAAATGCGAACTCCGCTGGCAATGTTAAGCCGCTCTGTTGTGGGCACCATCAATGATAGTTTAATAATAACATTGCCCGGAAGTGTTGGTGGTGTAAAGGAAAGTTTAGAGGCAATTTTACCTGCTGTATTTCATGCAGCTAATATGATAAAAGGAGAAGGGCATTCATGATTCAATTAAAAGAAGCACAACAACTCATAAAAGAGCAAGCCCGTTCGTTTGGCAAAGAAATAGTATTGCTTGATGATGCGGTTGGAAGGGTATTGAACGAACCTGTTGTGGCAGACAGGGATTACCCTCCTTTCAACAGGGCCACAATGGATGGCATCGCTATCAGCTGTGCAGATTGGAATGAAGGAATTCAATCTTATATTTTAATTGAAACTGTATTTGCAGGAAAAGCTTCAACAAAAAATATCAGCAAAGGAGAATGTTATAAAATCATGACAGGTGCAGCTGTACCGGAAAGTGCTGATACAGTAATTAGAAAAGAAGACGTTGAAGAAAAGGAAAACAGGCTTATTGTAACTGTTAGCGAATTAAAACCCGGGCAGAATATTGCAGCAAAAGGAAGTGATATAAAAAACGGAACTGCTGTTATCAATACTTCTCAATTAATTAAACCCGGTACTGTTACCACTTTAGCATCTCTTGGTTATGATGAAGTGAAAGTGGCGTCGCTGCCTTCAGTTTCCATTATTACTACCGGTGATGAAGTATTGCCAGTAGATGCACCAGTAAATAAAGTGCAGATAAGAAACAGTAACCAACATTTATTAAAAGCTCTGTTACAACAATGGAAAATCAAACCAGCAAGTGTTGAGCATGTAAAAGATGACACAGCTGCTTTGTTGCAATCAATAAGCAGGAGAAAGCAAAGCGATATTCTTATTCTTAGTGGTGCTGTATCTGCCGGTGATGCAGATTTTGTTCCTGAAGTATTATTAAAGGCGGGAGCTGAAAAAATATTTCATAAAGCAGCCATCCGCCCCGGTAAACCTATTTGGTTTGGAAAATTTAATAATGGAGCGGTTGTGTTTGCATTGCCTGGTAACCCTTTCTCCACTTTTGTTACATTCAAATTGTTTATTGAAGAATTTTTATTTGCCTGCTTCAGTTTGCCAGAAAGAAAAATATTGCAATTGCCGTTTAATGGTACAAGAATTAAGAAAACAAACCTTGATGAATTTTTCCCTGTTGTGTTAGACGAAAAAACTACAGTGATTAACCCTATTGCTTTTAATACATCTGGAGATATTACTGCTGTTATAACAGCAGAAGCATTAGCAATGCATACGGCAGATAAAATGGAAATTAGGAAAGGCGAAATTGTTTCCTGTTTTTTTGTCTAATTATTTTTCCTTTTCTATTATTTCAAATTCTCTTGACACACTAAAGCCGCTTTCATCCACTAAAGTAATCACATGTTTGCCAACAGAAGGATTTACTGCCACCTGGTGAAAGTTTTGTGTAGTTGCTAAAAAACTATCATCCAGACTCCAGAAAATTTTAGCACCACTTTTTCGGTGTGTGGCAGTAAATACAGTTCTTCCTCTTTCTCCATTTATTTCCAGAGGCACATAAATTTTTGCATTAGGTATTGGATAAATGATATCGATGGTTTTTCCTGCATCACTGTTTTCACAACCGGGTTTGAATGGAGGTAATACTTTATAATCAGCACTTTTTTGTTTGAAATAAAATTCCATGGCAGGAGTAAGTACAAACCAGCTTTTATGCTGCATAGTGGAAGGGCTTTCGCAATCAGCAGTAACACGGTATATTCCTGTTGCATCCAAATTAATCATGCGGTGATAAGGGCATAAAGGAGATTTAACTGCATTTGGCGGCATAAATAAAGTATCAACCACATCACAATCCATATTTGCCCTGTAACCACTTTGCCTGCACACAGGCACATAACTAAAATTGTAAACCGGTTTTTGAAACCAGCTAACGGCAGGCAGGAGCCTGAAAATATCAAACAATATTGGCGCTGCAGTTTTAATTCCCACTAAGTCAGGCCTTCCTTCTCCATCTGTATTACCCACCCAAACACACACTACATATTTCGGTGTAACACCCACAGCCCATCCATCCCTGAAACCGAAGCTGGTACCAGTTTTCCATGCAATTGTTTGTGAAGATGAAAATTGTTGCCATAAACCTTCTTCGCCAGGACGCATTACTTCTTTCATTGCCTGGAAAGTGAAATAGATGGAGGTTGGATCCAAGGGAAGGTTGAAGGTTGAAGGTTTATGGTTTAAAGTTTGTTTGAGATAGTTGGGCGGATGAAAGTCTTTTGGATTTACAATTCCTTTATTTGCTGTTTGATGATTTAATGTTCTTGCCATTGAGGCGTACACACCAGCCATATCCCACATCGTAACTTCACATCCACCAAGTACTAAACTCAATCCGTAATTTTCTGCGGAACGGTTTAATGTTGTGATGCCGCATTGCTTTAGTGTTTCATAAAAACGCTGATACTTGTATTGCTGCAACATTTTTAATGCAGGAATATTTAAACTTCTTGCCAGTGCATTGGATGCAGGTACAGCACCATCGTAACCTAAATCGAAATTCTTTGGTGCATAATCGCCAATCTGCATTGGTACATCTGCAATCAATGAATTAGGCAACACCAATCCATCACTTAACATAGAGGCATATAAAATTGGCTTCAATGCACTGCCAGGGCTTCGTGGTGCTGCAATAACATCTACGTCGCTTTCCATTTCTTTATTGCTTCTGTCACTAATGTTGCCAACATACGATAAAACATTTCCTGTTTCTACATCCAGCACCAAAGCACAGGCGTTGTTAATACCATTGCCTTTTAAAATGGATTGATGTTGTTGCAAAATAGTAGCGACATTTTTTTGCAGAGTATTGTCAAGTGTTGTTGCAACTTTTGTAACAGGCTCTTTATTTTCTTTTTTTATTCGTTG
>CAZBTD010000122.1:0-9375 GCA_964494815.1 uncultured Ferruginibacter sp.
TCATGCAGATAGTTTCTGGCACTTCTGTTTACTGCATAGCGGAGCTCTATATTTTTCTTTACAGCATTGCGACGCAAATCCAAAAAGCGGTATTTCATTCTCAGTTCATCGCCACCATCTGTATCGTCCTGAATTGTAAAAGGCGGTGTTACGGCTTTGTTTAAAACAGAAAATTCGCTCACAATAATTTCCACATCACCCGTCGGGATATTGGGGTTTTTATTAGTGCGTTCATTCACTTTTCCTTTTACCTGTAACACAAACTCACGGCCAAGAGGGTTTGCATCCAATTGTGTGTTCAGGTTTTCGTTGAATAATAATTGAGTAATTCCATATCTGTCACGCAGGTCAACAAAAGTAATGCTGCCAAACTTGCGAACAGTTTGAACCCATCCACTTAGAGTTACTTCTTTGTTTGCATCGGCCAGTCTTAATTCGCCACAGGTATGAGAACGGTACATTTTTAATTTTTGATTAATTATTACTGATTATTTATGTTGCCGGCCGCTTTGCTGTTGTTTTTATTGTCAGTAGTTGCCGGAGGGCTGCAAATATACAGCCATGCGACAACACTTTGCAGCAGGGCATTATCTTTTGCAAAAACAGGACTACATTATTTGTAGAATGAATACTACAAAGCCTACGGTGTTTTCACCGTCAAAATTCAGTGAAAACACGGGTTGTAAATATTAAAATGATTCCTCATTTTCGTAGAGCTAACAATATTCTTAAACCAGTAAATTTTTTACCATGACTACCTTTTTGCAATTTATGTTTACCAAGGCCGATTTGGAAGCTTTGTTACGGGAAAACCCAGATTTCTGTGTAATTAATGTAGGCTACGATCTTGTGGATGATGATGGCGGACAAAAAAGAGCAGCACTGGCTGTAACAGCTGATGCGTTAGATAAAACTAAACCTGAGCCGTTGACAACAAGGCTTGGCTGCCCGGTACCGCCTTGCAGGCCGCAATAGATGTAATTATTTACTTAATAAAAAAGTAAAACAAGTTTAAAAAAGTGTTTTCATTTTTAGCTAACCACCTGGAACCTTTATCTTATTTTATCTGTTTCCTCACGTATGGTTTAATTACCAGGAGAAATACATCACTAAGGATAAAGGTTCTTTTTATTTTTTTTCTGCTTGCATTCATTACAATGGCTTATTCCAGTTACCTGGCAGACCAGGCCAGGGAAAATATTTTTTTGTATAACTTTTTTTTATTGCCATTGTCGATGGTATTACTTCATATATATTTCCTCAATACCATAAATGGAAAATTGAAAAAACGTGTTTCTGTTTTTTTGTTTTTTGCGAATGTATTAGTTTTCATCATCACAACCTTTTTTAGTAAACAGGCAGTATTTTTTAACAGCATTGGTTTTGCGATGCTTGGTTTTTCAGTTACAGTTTATTGTTTTTTCTTTTTTCATGAAAAGCTTAATAATGTTACAGAAACTAATATTTATGATTCTATAGATTTTTGGATTATCTGTGGCCTTTTTATTGCGTTTTCCGGAAGTTTTATTGTTTTCCTCACATATCACTATCTTACAATTAAAATAACGGAACACCAAACCGATGAAGATGCCAGCCTTCTGACTGTGTTGTGGATGGTTCCAAATGTTTTTCTTTTTATCAATAGCCTAATCAGCCTTACGGGATATATATGGGTTTACTATCGCAAGAAGTTTATATCATAATCTTTTCTTCGCTGTTTGTGTTGTTGCTTATGGTTGCTGTTATCCTTATGGTACTTGTTTACCAGAGAAGACAGATAAAATTCATTAGGGAAAAGGAAAGCCTGAAGATGCAGTATCAAAACCAATTGCTGGAATCGCAGGTGGAAATACATGAGCAAACTCTTAAAAATATTTCAGAAGAAATTCATGATAATATTGGACAAATGCTAAGCCTCGTTAAGCTGAATCTTAATACTTTTCCTGGCAACCTGGAAACCTCTGTTCAAAAAAAAATTGACGAAACCGAGGAACTTCTTGGTAAAGTCATTAACGATTTAAGAGATTTGAATCACAGCATGCACGGCGATAAAATTAGTGCTATTGGCCTTGCTGGTTCACTTGAAAAAGAATTAAATATTATTAAGCGGACAGGGAAATTTGAAACAGAGATGCTCGTGGAAGGGCATGTTTACCACCTTGAGCAGCAAAAAGAGGTAATTCTTTTCCGTATAGCACAGGAATCACTTAATAATGCTATTAAGCATTCCCTTGCAAAAAAAATATCAATACAACTGAGGTATAGTCCCAAGTCTTTATTGCTTACGATACAGGATAATGGCAGTGGCTTTGATATGTCTCAGCAGAATGCCCTGTTAACCGGCCTTGGTTTAGATAGTATGAAAAACAGGGCAGCTTTGTCGGGAGCCAATTTTGTAGTACATTCATCATTGGGTAAAGGCACTACCGTTACTGTAGAACTGAAGAGAACCACTCCTTAACCTGAAACTAATTTACCCCATGCTATGGCAAACATCGTATTAACTGATGATCATGTATTATTAAGAAACGGGCTGGCAGGTTTATTGAGCAGCCTGGGGCATACAATTCTCTATGAAGCAGATAATGGCCATGAACTTATAAAAAAAATAAATGCTAAATGTTTGCCTGATATTGTTGTGATGGATATTAATATGCCGGTGATGGATGGTTGTGAAGCTACCCTGTGGCTTCGAAAACATTACCCGGCGGTAAAAGTATTGGCATTAAGTATGTATAATGATGAGAGCGCTATTATAAGAATGCTTGGCTGCGGAGCCAAGGGATATATCCTGAAGGATTCAAAACCGGCACAGATGCAGGAAGCGATTGATGCTATTATGAAAGATGGGTTTCATTACTCTGAATTGCTTAATGATAAATTGATTTATGCCATCAACAAGATAGGTGATGATGCTGTAACCGAAATGAGTAAAATAATTGACATTACAGACAGGGAAATGGAATTTTTACGGCTTTGCTGCACTGAACTTACCTACCGTGAAATTGCAGAAAAGTTATTGGTGAGCCCACGTACTGTTGACAGCTACAGGGATGTATTGTTTGATAAATTAAAAGTAAAAACAAGAGTAGGCCTGGTGATGTATGCTGTAAAAAACGGTATCATCCACATATAATGTAATAGCATTTACATTGTACCAGCTTCATTTTTATGTTTTGGTTTCCACCACAAGTAATAATAAAGTAATGGCACCATGCCTAACACAAATGGTATAATAGCAAGGTGCTTAAAAGTATAGTCGCCAAAAAGCCTGTTACCATCAAAATGAAAAAACTCACTTATCATCCAATAGGAGTTAGCAGAGATCCAGAAAGCGATAGAAATATTATGGCAAACCTCACTAACAAATTGCCGGGTACGGTAAGCAATAATTAGTGCAATGGCCAGTGTAGGTACAATCATGGCAACACCTAACGGACGCCATATCATACACCAGCTTATATCTTTCAGCAACCAGAAAACAATGTGGAGGTTTTCCATTCTACGATAGCGGAGTGGGATGGAATAAGTATTGCTGTTCATGCAGATTTTGTTTTTAGTGCGGCAAATATAATTTTTTGCAATCAGCATTTGGGTAAAAAAACAAAGGGCCGGCAATATGTGCCGGCCCGGTTTAAAATTTTTAAAGGTTACCTGTAATTCTGAATGTAACGCATCAGCTCATCTTTATTATTGCTGAAAGTAAAACAGTCGGACACACTAAAATACTCCTGCTTATCCACTGTGTTTTTATAAGCATATTTTGCAATGTCAAGTTTGTTATTTTCGAAACTAAACAATTGTACTACTTCTTTTACTTGTGCGGTAGTAAAATAGTTGCTGTTAATTACCTGTTTGGCAATATTTATACGGGTGTTGTCAAATGCTTCATTTTTCAGCGATTCTTTAAACCTCTCAAATGATTGTGTATTCATCACCCTGTTTGTCCAGTCGTTATTATTCCAGCCATTATTATTGTTGTTCCAATTATTATCATCCCAGTCGTTGTCATCATCGTTATTATATCCTGCAGTTATTGGTTGTTCATCAATAAATGCTTTGCCAAAACGGTTAATGGTAATATCAACATGGTATTGTGGCTTTACATATACATTGGAGCTATATACCAATTGATAATTGTTGTTGTTCCAAAAAGGGCCTGCTGGTCTGTTGCTACGTACCTGGCGGTAAACTTTCACGCTGTGATAGCCTTGTTGCAAGTTATTAATTTGAATACTGTTGTTATTAACTTTGTATCGGTTGCCATCAACCATTACCCTGATATTTGAGTTTGAAGAGCTGCTGATGCTTATTTTAGAAAACAACGGATAAGCATACATAGCAGTAGAAATGACAATGGCAATAGCGAGGGTAAATATCTGTTTCATAATTTTAGGTTTTGAAACATATTTTTCAAATGCTGTGCCGTTGCTTTGAAACAGAAGCATAATAAATCGTTAAAGAAAAAATGATTTATTTTTTTGTCTCAATTATCTGACTGATAGAAATATCATCAATCAATACATCTTTTAATACAGCTTCGCCATTTTTAATGCAAACTAAAGAATAAGTTTTATGGCTTGTGTCACGTGCTGATTGTGTATATATTTTTTCGGCTTTTGGTGCTTTATGCTCTTCCATATAGTACCTGTTGAAAGGATAATTTATATATAATAAGCTGTCGTAAGAAACATAATCAACTTTGGCTTTTATAAAGTCTTTTCCACTGATGGGTTTTTCTTTTAGTACGGTATCAATTTTTGCATAGCCGTCTTTATCGTTAGATACCACTACAAATATTGCCTCTTCACCTTGCCAGTTAAACTTGTCATTTACTCTTGCGGCTCTTGCATCGTATTGCAGGGTTATGTATTTGCCTCTAAAAGGATCATCAGGATCCACGGGCGCTGCTTTAAATTTATATTGTTTGCCGCTTTGTAAAATACTTTCTCTTTCAAGTATCATGCTGGCCGGTACATATAATTGCAGCAGTACAGCAGCAATCAGTATTGTCATATAAATTTTACCATTAAGCATTTTTTTTTCTTTTTTTGAGCATTTGATAATTGACAACAAAGAATCCCACGCCTACCAGTACAAATAAAATCCCACGGGCTACAAAAGAAAGGTTAGAATCAAAAAAGCGACAGGTTACCAGTGCGGCAATAATGATGAGGCCATAATTGAGTATGCCCAGGTGATTTTCTTTTACTCCGTTTACTATGGTAAACAAACCTACCGCCAGTACAAGAAGATTTATCAATACTACTGCTGCTGAAGATGATGTGCCGGCAATAAAACAAATGACAAAAGCAATAAATACAAATTCAACAGGCCTGGAGTGTGATGTTTTGTTTTTACTTTTTTGCAAGTACAATGCAAGCGATGCAATGAGGATGATAATAACGCAGGTTATAAATTCTGCCGAAGTAAATGTTTTTAAAGATGCTAAGCTATTTTCTCTTAGATGTTTCCAAAAAAAATCAAAACTTAAAAAAAGCAAAATACCTATAGTGCCAACTGAACCTAAACCACGATAACCATTAACTAATGCTTTTTGATTATTAAAGTATCCTGTGTTTCCAATAATGTAAAACAGTCCAAGCAAACTGATATAAGCAACAAACATCAACTCTTCAGTGTTTTTTGCCACTGTGCCCAGTGCTATTATCAGTGACAGAGGGATAAACCAATGGTGCAGTACAATAAAATTGCTGAATGGTTTTTGTTTATATAAAAAATAATAGTGTGGTATCACCGCCGCAACCAGCAACCAATAATAATAATCTTCCCCGGCATTGTATTTAAAGTAGCATGTTTCCACAGCATACCATGTAATGCAAATAATGCAAAGCAATGATGTAACCGATGATTGCATGGCATATATGACGGGTAAGCAAAGCAGCATCCATACAAATAAAAACGAACTGAGTGTGCCGCCCATATTATATATCTGGCTCACCAGTGCAATAGCCGTGCCTGCAGAAAAAAATAAAAATACTGAAGCGCCTTCACGCCAGGCAATGCTGTGTGGTTGTTTTAATAAAGTGTAAATGCAAAGCAACTGGCCTGTAACTAATGGCAAGAAAGCAAAAAATAATTTTACAGTTTTTGAAAGATTGTCCCAGTTATGGGCTATTATTAAAATAATGCCAAGCCCCACCAAAATAGCCCCGAGTATTCCAAATACTACCAATAGTTTATTTGAAGGCTCATTTTTTTTGTTGTTATAATAATCAGTAATGCTGTCTGCAGTTTGCTGTGGAATAATTCCTGCCTTAACAAGTTCCGGAAGTTCTTTGAGGATGCTCATGGTTTTATTATTAAGGTTAATGCCTGCCCGGTAAAGGTCCTGAATTAATTTTTTTGCTGCTAAAAGCAGCTGTTAATTTTATTCAAGATAATTCTTTTAGGTAAAACTATCGGTACTGAACTTCACTGCTTTTGTATTTGAGAATTTGAAAACTTGCGTTAGGAACAAAACCCTTTGGATATATTTATTGTCTTAATTCTGCTATCTTCACTTAAAAAAGATTGTTATGGCCATCCGCATTTTTATCACCGGCGGCACGTTTGATAAAGAATATAACGAACTGAATGGACAGTTGTATTTTAAAGACACACACCTGAGCGACCTGCTGGATATGGGCCGAAACAGGGTAAATGTAGAAATAAGAACGTTGATGATGGTAGATAGCCTTGAAATGACGGAAGAAGACAGGCAGCTTATTGTGCACCAGTGCAATAATTGTGATGAAACTCAAATTGTAATTACACATGGCACTGATACGATGGCGGAAACAGCAAAAGTGATCGCAGAACAGGTAATGCATAAAACGATTATCCTTACCGGAGCCATGATACC
The DNA here is from genome assembly GCA_964494815.1 of uncultured Ferruginibacter sp. GTDB lineage: Bacteria > Bacteroidota > Bacteroidia > Chitinophagales > Chitinophagaceae > Ferruginibacter. Next base: position 6,866 of record CAZBTD010000122.1, read on the forward strand.
TATAAAATTTGGTAGTAGTGATGGATTGTTTAATCTTGGCAGTGCACTTGCTTTTGCACAATCTCTTCCTGCTGGTGTGTATGTTGCTATGAACGGACGCTATTTTCACTGGCACAATGTGCGAAAGAATAAACAGACTGGTGTATTTGAAGAAATAAAGTAAACAGCATCTGCCTGTATAAATAAGATAATAATTTGTTTTACGTTAATACTGCTGATTATAACTGGTATTTATGAACGACCAAAGCACATCACACAACAGTATTTATTTTTCACCCAAAGGAATAACCCGTTTTTTAACAGGAGCAATATTTCTTTTACTGCTTGGACATATAGCTGCTTTTATTGAAGATTATGTACGTCATGCATATTCAAGAACCGCCAAGAATATTATTAAGTGGTTCGATTTTAATTTGGAAAACAATGTGCCTACCTGGTTTTCTGTTATTATCCTCGCCTTTGCCGCCCTGTTGCTGTTTATTATTTACATACATCAAAATAAACTGCAGGTAAAAAAATCTTTTTACTGGCTTGTGCTGGCTGTTATTTTTGTTTTTTTATCAGTAGATGAAAGTGTACAGGTGCATGAAGAAGTGGCAAGAATACTAAGACCATCTGTGGGTGAAAGTATGAATGGTTTTTTATACTGGGCATGGGTGGTACCGTATTCTATTTTTGTAATAGCGGCCGGTGTGTTTTTTTTACGATTTGTATTATCATTGCCTGCGGCCATACGGAATTTATTTTTCATAGGCGGTGCCATGTATATCAGCGGTGCCCTGCTGCTTGAATTTCCTGAGGGGTATTTTTACAAAGTGTATGGACTTGATCATATTTACAACAGGATATTATATTGCATAGAAGAACTGTTTGAAATGGGTGGTGTTGTTATTTTTATTTATGCATTGCTTAATTATATGAAAGATAACAAAATTACAGTATCCTTCTCTGCGGAATAATTTATCAGGGCATATCAATACTCCTTATTGTAACCTTGTTTTCAATTTTGCCAGTTCCGTTTTTATCCCAAAAAGTTACTGCTACATTATATTTCTCTTCCCACTTCATAGGTTCACCTGTATTAACTGTACACTTCAGCATTTTAGCATCTTTTTTATCAAATTCATCATGGCCTGCAAACAGATCTTTTTCGTCTAGCACTACTGTCCCTTTTTGATCGGTGATGCTTAAAGAGCAACCGACTTTTACTTTGCCATTTTCTGCTTTCATTCCTTTAATGCCGTCATTTACCACCAGGAAACTTTCTCCTAAAGGAATGTCTGTATGAGTAAGCACTTCATTGTTCATCACAAGCAATACTTTTTCAGGTTCCATGCCAATATAAGAAGATGACATGCCCGTATTGAAGTCTTTTCTAATACCCACACCCACAGGTGTGTTGCAGCTGGAGAGCAATAGTATCAACGATATGAAAGCAATTACAGCAGTATTTACTTTTAGTGTCAATATAATTGCGTTTCTTTTTTTCAGGATCATTTCTGCTGCATCAGCCAGTAACACTATAAAACTTATACCTAATGCAAACAGGCTGCATACACCAAATGCTTTCATTAGTATCAATGCCTGATCGGCAATGTTAAAGGGGAAATCGAAGAAAATAAGTTGTGCTATGCTATATACAATAAAGCCTGCTGCATTAATGGTAAGTAAAAGTGTTTTTACAATTTGCAAGTGAAAAAAGCTGAAGGAAAGTTTGTTTGTCATGACTATACTTTAGTTGTTTGTTAGTTTGATAATGTAAAGTTGCAACGAAATACAGTATGCCGGAAACTTTATTGAACGAAGGGAAGTGTTTGGTAAATGAAGTGTGGCTTTATTAAATTGAAGTGGAGCTGCAGCGGGAGAAACTGGCTTTATTTAAATCATTCTGCAAGTGAGGCCTTTATGACATTGCCTGTTTCTGTATCTGCAATGCACAAGGCATCTTTGCCAATATTAGGGCTAAGCATGTAGTCTTTGTTGGTGGTAAAAATGCAATATTTTCCTGCCATAGTGCAGGTTTTAATTTTAGTGCTTACGCCTGTTTTTTTCTCCCAGAGTTTCTTTCCGTTCGTATCAATACGGCTGATAGTGGCTTTGGATTTTTCTCCCAATGTATCCTGTTCTATCAATAAAAAACCACTTGGATTTGCAAGATGGATAACATTGTAGTTAGAAGTATTTACTGCAAAACATGGGTTCAGGTAAGTATCGGGTGTAACCTGTGTAATATTTTGATAAGAAAAACTGTTGTGGTTTCCTAAAGGCGTGATTGTATAATTGCCTTTGAAAAATTTTATCCGGTAAGCGCTTTCAGCGAAGTCGTTGTTGCCAGGTTGGGCATCATTTGCTGCTGCTTCGTTTTTTGCAAATGCAAATACGCTGTTGCCGAGTGTATCGCATTGTATGCCGTAATCATTTTCATGTTGCAAATGAGTTATTCTTTTTTCTGCATCTTTTATTTCCTTCCTGTTTATTATTTTCAATTCTTTTAAAAACAGGCGGTATTC